>JAFTYS010000136.1 GCA_017461285.1 Bacteroidales bacterium
AGCATTTTTTTAAGCATATCAATGATAATCTTTGCAAATATAAGAAAATCAGTTGATTACAAGGATTTCATCCTACAAAATGTCCACCCCGCCTCAATGTAAAGACCTACTGGATCTTTCATATAAGATTCCAAGAAAGAGCTTCGCAGGTGAAGATTCTTGAAAAAGGTGTACATCCTGCTCTCGGAGAGACATGATAGACACCCGCCATCTTTGTATATGATTGACAACCGGCAACTTACAACATGGCCTGGTGTACATCATGCCAGTTTTACGACAGGTTGTACACATATCACCTTAGCCAAGACGTTGAGCGGAAAAACGTGCTTCCGGACACGAAAAACCGCTCAACGGGCTGAAACTTCTGACGTTGAGCGGAAAATCGTTCACCCAACGGCATTTTCCGGCTCAACCTATTGCATTGCGACCGGGATTGGAAATGATTCGGACCAGGTATAAACAGCACCGGTGTTGTGATGTAGGTGACATGCCACCCCCGGCTAGGGGGACGCCCTCGAAGAGGGCAGGGGGTCACCGGAATCATGACACCGGTGCTGTTGTTATATGCGTTTGTCTTATTTCAGTTCGAAAGGAACGGTTGCGCGGATGTCTGCTGACGAGCTTCCGATCAGGGCCTGGAACTCGCCCGGCTCGGCATTCCAGCCGCCCTTTGCCACATCGTAGAAGCTGAGGTCTGCAGCATCGATCTCGAATGTTACCTTTGCGGTCTCGCCTGCCTTGAGATATACCTTCTCGAAACCCTTGAGCTCCTTTGCCGGACGGTCGATGCTTGCCACAGGGTCAGCGATATAAAGCTGTACGATCTCGTGTCCGTCGCACTCACCGACATTCTTCACGTCTACTGAAATCTTCATTGTACCGTCTGCCTTCATCGAAGCCTTGGCTGCCTTTGCATCAGAGTACTCGAACGAAGTGTAGCTGAGTCCGTGTCCGAACGCCCACTGTACAGGAACATTCTTGCTGTCATACCACCTGTAACCTACATAAACGCCTTCGTCATAATATGTCTGCCAGAACTCATCTCCCTCTTCCTTGATTCCCGGATACTGGCGTTCTGTCTTGATAGGACCGTCCTCATACTTGAACGGAATAGAGAACGGAAGCCTTCCTGAAGGATTGACCTTTCCTGTGAGGACGTCCGCAAGGGCATTTCCAGACTCTGTACCTCCATACCATCCCTGAACGATGGCATCAGCCTTGTCTTCCCATGGCATGGATACAGGAGAACCTGAAATGTTCACCACGACGAACTTGTCCGAAACCTCTGCAAGAGCCTCGATCACATCCTGCTGGTCGTATGGAAGGTCTGTATCCAGTCTGTCAGAACCTTCACTATCCTGATTGGCACTCTTGTTCAATCCTCCTACAAATATCACATAATCAGCACTTTCAGCTGCTTTTACAGCTTCTGCGATAAGAACCTCAGGGGAACGGTCGTCAGTAAGGTCCTGACCCGAATCCACACTGTCAAAAGAAGTTGTAGTATCACCTACATAACCGCGTACCCAAACCACTTCAGCCTTGTCTCCGAAGGCATCCTGGAGGCCTTCAAGAGGATTGACTTCATATGCTGTCTTAAGACTCGAGCTTCCTCCTCCGACGATCATCTTCTTTATCGCATTCTCTCCTACAACAACAATCTTATCTCCTTCAGCAACCTGAAGAGGCAGCACATTGCCTGCATTCTTAAGGAGAACGATGCCTGCAGCGGAAATATCGCGTGCAGCCTGGTAATGCTCAGGACACACAAAACGGCCATAGTTATGCTCCGGACGCATGCTGGTACGGAAAATCAGTCGCAGGATACGGCGCACCTTTTCGTCAAGTTCCTTGGTAGTATACTTGCCTTCACGGAGACCTTTGAGATAAGGATCCGCCATATGATAAAGATTGTAACCGTCTGTAGCACCGAACTGCATGCCGCTGGTCCATGTGCCCATCTCTATGTCAAGACCGTTCATGATCGCCTCTTCGCTGTCACGACAGCCTCCCCAGTCGCTGACAACCACTCCATCGAAGCCCCAGTCGCCCTTGAGGATATCTACAAGAAGTTTCTTGTTATGACAGTTGAACTGGCCGTTGTAAAGGTTGTATGATCCCATGATAGACCATGCACCGCCTTCCTGGACAGCTGCCTTGAATGCAGGAAGATAGATTTCATGAAGGGTTCTGTCGTCAACGACAGAGTTCGACTGCGTACGCTGGAACTCCTGGTTGTTCACTGCATAATGCTTGACGCATGCAGCGACACCGTTTTCCTGAACGCCCTTTACATATGGAGCGACCATAGCTCCTGCAAGGAAAGGATCTTCACCCATGTACTCGAAGTTACGTCCGTTCAGAGGAGTACGGCAGATGTTCACGCCAGGTCCGAGAAGGATATTCTTCTTGCGGTAACGCGCCTCCTCACCGATGCTGCGACCGAAAAGAAGAGCCATTTCCTTGTCCCATGTTGCAGCAAGGTTCACCAAAGCAGGAAAAGCTGTACATGAATCGTTGGTCCAGCCTGCCTGGTCCCATTCATCCCAAAGAACCTCCGGACGGATGCCATGAGGGCCGTCGGTGTGCCACACTTCAGGAATACCGAGACGCGGTACACCGCGCGAACTGAATTTTGACTGCGCTGTTGTCATTCCTACCTTCTCTTCGAGGGTCATACGGGCCAGGGCATCCTCAACCCTCTCCTCTATAGGAGCATTCGGATCGAGATAGACAGGACCCTCGAACTTAGGCTGGGAGCAGCATGCGGCCAGAACAAACGCAGCCGCCGAAAGGATCATGATTCTTTTCATAAATGACATATAATCAGAGGTTCATAAGACAAGACATCATCTTGTTTTCAGGGGCATCCTTCAGGATGACCCTCTTTTCTTTGTCCAGAAGGTAAAGGGAAGGTATCGCTCGGACGCTGTAAAGGCCGTCTCCCCTGATCACAAGGTCAGGATCGAAGCCGTTGTACCAGGTATTGGGGTATATAGGCATATAATCCCGCCATCCCTGGAGATCCTCGTCGATATAGATGTTCAGCACGGCAAGAGTACCGTCCGATATCATGGCAGAAACCTTCTGCTCCTCCTTGAGCATGTTTATGATGTTCAGGCATGCCTCGCACCCCGGATTGCTGAAGAAAAGAAGGGTATAAGGGGCATCTATGCCGTACAGAGTGCGGATTTTGCCCGCTTTGTCTGCAAAGCGGAAATCCGCAGCCTTCTGCCCCAGGCGGTTGAGGGCGCAGCCCTCCGCCCGGTGGGCGTATTTCGCCTGCTCCTGGCTGCTGAAGCCAGGATATGAGGCCAGGCGCAAGGCATAATGGAGATAGTATTCCTCGTTCCTCATCGGAGAATTCGGGTCATACATGTACTTGTCCGCAAATGCCTCGAAGGTCTCGAAAACATTGGACGAAGTATCCTTCTTCTCGCAGGCAAGAGCCTTGTCATAAAGCATCTTTACCGCCTTTTCGGAAGTCTTGAGGTCCACCATGTCAAGGATGGACACCCAATTGGCGAATCTCTGTTCCACATCATCCTTCCTGACTCCGCTTACAAGCAGGGAATCTGACGGATATGCCCTTTCAGGGTCCGTCAGATTGTCCCAGAAATGCTCCGCATAGTATTCTGCGGCATCTTTCTGGCTCTGTATCATTGAAGGCAGGGTTATATCAGGAAAAGGCAGAGCCGTGAAACGCTCCGCCTTTTTCTGTCCGCAACCGACTGCCGCAAGAACAGCCAGGAGCAATATGCATATCCTTTTATTCATCGCCACCTCTTACAGCTGCTTCTGAAATGTTGATGAGGAAGTCACCTATCTTCTCAAGTTCGTTAAGCACGTCTATATAGTAGACTCCTGTGAGGTAGTTGTAGCTGTTGCTTTCGATGTTAACTATATGCTCCTCACGAAGATGCCTTCTGCATTCGTCGATGTTGTACTCGGCGTTGACTGCATTCGAAATGTCCTTGAGGTCAGGATTCTTAAGGTTGGCAACCATAACATCATATCCCTTCTGGACGAGGTCCATCATCTTGTTCAGACGGTCAAGAAGCGACTTGTCGAACACCTTTCCATGAACATTCTTCCTCTTGAGGATACGTCCGATCGCTTCTCCAGAGTCTCCGAGGGACTCCATCTCCTTGATGATCTTGTAGATGGACTTGATCATCCGGGTGGCCTCCTCGCTTATCTCATTCTTGGAAACCTCGTTCACATATGCCGCAATCTCATACTCGATCCTGTCTGTTATCTCCTCGTACTTGATGAGCTTGTCATTCAGTTCATCGAACTTCTCCGGATCCGTCTCATTGACAGCCTGGCGCAGATAGCTGAATCCGTTGCGGCAGATTTCTGCAAAATGGATGACTTCCTGCTGGGCCTCTTTGAGAGAAAGCTCTGCAGTGGAAAGAGGACCTCCCGAAATATACTTGAGTCTGAACACTTCTTCCGTCTTCGGAGCCTTTACCATCCACACCACAATCTTCTCTATCTGAGGAGTGAACCATATGAGGATCAGTGTGTTGGTGATATTGAAGAGGGTATGGAGCATCGAAATTCCGTAAAGGAGGGATGTGCTTGCATCAGGCGAGGTAAGGTCCACCGTCATAGGGTTAGCAAACCCGAGGGCCTCCATAACTGTTCCCACCAGTCCGAGGAACGGTCTGAAGATGATGAGCATCCAGATGACGCCGAACACATTGAAGACCGTATGGGCGCGGGCCGCTCTCTTCGCTGACGTGTTTCCGACGGCTGCCGCCATGTTCGCAGTGATTGTCGTTCCGATGTTCTCACCGAGGACCATCGCACAGGCAAGCGGGAAGTCGATCAGTCCCGATGTGGCAAGGAGCATGGTGATGGCCATGGTCGCGCTCGAAGCCTGAAGCACTATGGTAAGGATGGTTCCCGCAAGGAGGAATATGATTTCTGACCAGAAGCCGAGTCCGGTGAAATGCGAGAAGAATGCAAGCATCGCGTCCTTGTTGCTCAGGAGGGCACCGGCTGATGTCTTCATGAACGAAAGACCGAGGAACATGATGGCGAAACCTACAACAAAGGCACCTATGCTCTTGTTCTTCTGCTTCTTGGATGTGTGCAGGATGAATCCGAGAGCCATGAGCGGAACGGAGAATACTGAGATGTCCACCGAGAATCCTAGGGCTGTCACCCATGCTGTAAGGGTCGTACCTATATTGGCTCCCATGATCACACCTATGGCGTTGCCAAGGGTGAGGAGACCGGCGTTCACGAAACTTACGACCATGATAGTTGTAGCGGAAGAAGACTGCACGAGGGCAGTCACGCCGAGACCGGTAAGAACTCGCTTGAATCTGTTCGAGGTCATCTGTGCAAGGAAAGACCTCAACTTGTCTCCGGCCGTTTTCTGAAGACCTTCGCTCATCAGAGTCATTCCGTAAAGGAACATTCCCAAAGCACCGATAAGAGTGAAGATCTGAAGTAGATTACTCATAAATATCTTAGGTTGAAAAACACGCAAAAATAAATAAAATAATTAGATTTGTAACATAGTTTATACGACCTTGTCAACAAATGAAGCACTTAAAGAACATTTTTCTGATTTCTGTCATACTTACCTTTCTTCCCGTCAACATGGACGCACAGTTCTATATTACAGGCGACGACCCGGGCAAGGCGAAATGGAAGACTATCGACACAGACAACTTCAGCATCATATATCCGGAAGGAACAGACTCTCTTGCAAGGGTTTACGGCTATAAGCTCGAAAAATACAGGATCCCCGTTTCGCGAAGCACAGGCTACCTGAACCAGGGACGCATGCCGGTCGTCCTGCATGCATACAACGGAGCAAACGGATCGGTCGCATGGGCCCCACGAAGGATGGACATGTTCACGATTCCTTCCCCATATGCACCGGAGGCCATGCCGTGGTCGACGATGCTTGCCGTACATGAGGGCAGGCATGTGACCCAGATGCAGTTCGGAATGACGAAGGCGCAGAAGCCTTTCGGCTGGGCCTTCGGAGAAATGTGGAACATCCTCGCGTCCCTTCTTTATCCGGGGCTGTCCACGATAGAGGGAGACGCTGTCATTGCGGAGACAGCGCTGACGAATTCCGGCCGCGGACGAACGGCCGATTTCCTGAACTACTACAAGGTCGCCTTCGACAACGGGGACTTCCGCCGATGGGACCAGTGGAGGCTCGGGTCGCAGAGGAGGTATGCACCGGACCATTACGCGCTAGGCTATCTCACCCTCGGAGGTTTCAGATATCTGTATGACTGTCCGGAGTTCATGAATCAGGCATACGAGCTTTCAGCACGCCGTCCATATAATCTGGGGGCATTCTATACGACGACTAAGAAGCTGACAGGCAAAGGTTTTGAAGACGCCTTCCAGGAAGTCTGCCGCACGATGCACGAGGTCTGGAAGAAGGAAGCCGAGGCCAGGGCTCCCTTCATCCCGATGGAGCCTGTGACCGAAGAGCCGCGCCTTTATGCAGACTACAAGGGAACGGTGGTTCTGGACGGAGTGGTCTATTCGATAAAGAGCGGCCATGAGACTGCGCCGGTGCTTGTCGGCATCGATCCCGCTTCCGGAGAAAAGGTAATATCCCGTTTTGCCTACCAGACCAGCGGACTGAGGGCTTCCAGGAACTTGAACAAGCTGTACTGGAGCGAGACCCGCACAGATAAAAGATGGTCTCTTATGTCGGAATCCAGGATCATGTACCACAACCTCCATATGGATACGAGAGGAAAGCTGACCGCCAAGGAAGACCTTCTCTATAATCCTGACATAAACCCTTCCAGCGGATTTGTAGCCAGCGTGGAATACGGCGTGGACGGTAGTTCTTCCATCACTGTGGTGAACGGAATGAACGGAGAGAAGATTGCTTCCATCAAAGGTCCTTCCGGGGTGCAGCTGGTCGAAACCGCATGGATAGGGGAAGACATCTTGTCTACAGGACTTACAGACGAGGGATTCGGAGTCTACAGACATGCTGACGGCAGCTGGTCGACGGTGCTTGAGCCGCAGCCGGTCAAGATAAAGGATTTCCGTGCCCACGGAGACGTCATCATGATGACCTGTGACAGGACAGGAGTGAACGAACTCTACCACCTCGATCCTGCGACAGGAACGCTCAGACAGAAGACTGTGACCAGATACGGAGCTTCGGATTTCGCATATGACGAGGAAGGAAAGTACCTCTACTATTCGTCCCAGACCCTCAAGGGAATGAGGATATTCAGGACTGCAGCGGAGGACCTCATAGACAGGGAAGCTGACTTTACGGTCATGCATGAATGGCCTATAGCGGAGAAGCTTGCCCGGCAGGAGGAGGCCCTTGCGCAAGCACAAGGGGCCCGTTCTGCCGTTCCGGAGCCGGAAGTGAACTTCTCGGAACCGCGGAAATACCGCAAGGTTCCTCATATGTTCAACATCCATTCATGGGCTCCGGTATATGTCAATGTCGACAACATAATGAACATGTCGTTCGACCAGATCTGGCAGGCGGCATCTCTCGGCGCGACGGCGATCATGCAGAACAGGCTCTCGAACGCTTCGGGAGAGTTCGGATACTCCGCACATAAAGACCCGTATGACCCTGCAAGGTGGAGACATTCAGGCCATGCAAGGTTCCTCTATTCGGGACTTTATCCGGTCATCGAGATGTCCGTCGACTTCAACGACAGGGCAGCAAGACAATACTCACCTGCAATATATCTGAAAGACTCGGGCGCAGGCATCAGTCTCGGCAGCCGTGCTCTGGACGTGCCATATGTCGAAGGACGAGTTTCCATGTACATACCTTGGAGCTTCTCTTCAGGAGGGTGGTACAAGGGTGTCATTCCGCGTCTGTCGTACCGCATAAGCAACGACAAGTTCAATACCGATGCGGCTGTTCTTGAATCCATTGATGTATACATGCCTGCCGATGGAGGATCCGGACAGCTCGACTCCTTCCGGGAAACCACCGGCGGAAAGAACACCTTCAGACACAGCCTGAGCGGCTCACTGAGGGCATATACCATGCTTGCTACCCCTAATTCAGCCATTTATCCCAAATGGGGAATAGGAGTGGAGGCAGGAGCCAGCGGAAGCCTTGAAAGCGCAGAATATCTCTCCCCTATGGGATACGGTTATATCTACGGATATGTTCCCGGCCTGATGACGACCCACGGCATAAAGCTGACGGCAATGCATCAGATGAAGCTCTCTGACGCTCCTTTCGGCCAGGCTGTGGTCAACGTGATGCCGCGCGGACTCAGCACCAATACAGCCCTTCTGAGCTGGATCGCGGTAAGAAACAGGCAGATGACGAAGGTTACGGCCGACTACGCCTTCCCTGTCTATATAGGCGACCTTGCCATGGGAGGAAACTTCTTCTCTGTAAAGAGACTCGTCGTCAATCCTCATTTCGACTATACTTTTGCCGGAGGATACGGGCTCTATTCCGCAGGAGCAGAGCTCATCCTCGACATGAACAGCATCCTGACCCTCGAATGGCCATGCTCTTTCGGAATCACATATTCATACAACGGAGGAAACGGATTCGATGCCTTCGCCCGGCAGAGCGGTCTTTCGGTAAAGCACCATTATGTAGGACCAACATTTAACGTAACATTCTGATATGTCCATAATTTCACAAGCACTCGCACCATGCAGCAAATGCGGTCAGCAGCAGACCGTTACAGTATACAGAAGCATAAACATAGCAGAGAATCCGGAGCTGAAGGACAAGGTCCGCGACGGATCCCTATTCCTTTGGGAATGTCCCCACTGCGGACAGGTGAACCTGGCGCGCTACGAGACCCTCTACCACGATCCTGCAGCAAAGCTGATGGTCTGGCTGATTCCGGAAGGCGAGATATCAGAGACCCAGATGCAGGCTATAACCATGCACACAAAGGCCATGGGAGGCTACACCTTGCGCAGAGTTAACGACATGGGTTCACTCATGGAGAAGGTCCTTGTCAGCGATGCGGGGCTGGACGACGTGGTGCTGGAGATGTGCAAATACGTCACCAAGCTGGAGATGATCCAGAAGAGCGTGCCGGCAGAACAGAAAGATGAGTTCATGGCTGCGGAATTCCATTTCTACCGCAGCGAAGGAGAAGGCGAAGGACGCATACTGACCTTCATGTATGCCCTCGACGGCCAGATGCTGGGAGTCAACATAGGCTGGAACGTCTACCAGGACTGCGCCGGCATCCTGGAGCGCAATCCGCAGGTGCGGCCCGACGACGGCTTCGCCAAAGTCGACGCCGCCTGGCTCGGCTCCAAACTCGCCTAGCTGAATCATTCCATCTTGCCCGCTCAACCTCCGGACGAATAATCAAATTATATGTACAGGGTATCTTTTGCATTTAAACACCTGTGACAGTTTTGGAAAATTTAATGACACAGGTGTTGCTAAAAAGTGGGGGTTACCGTCATTTCAGCCACACCTGTGACAGTTTCTGACGGTTTTCTGACACAGGTGTTCTTAAGTCAACTACTATTACTCCATTCTTTACCTCTATAGAAAGCTAAAAACCAGCCATAGCAATCAACATCAAAGGCATAGTATAGCAACATGGAGGAAATTAATGCCCCTATACTATGCCTGGTAAATAAAGAATTTCGCATTCTAAAGCCTAATGCCGAACATTACGCCGCCGACAGAATAGTTCCAGAAATGCTGCTTTTCCATAAACAAAGTCTTGAAGTCGTAGAACATCATCAACTGAAACCTTGAATTGTCGATAAGATAAAGTCTTACAGGTAAATCTATGCCGACATAGCCTATGTCATTTTTGACGGCACAATAAATTGTTCCTTCCATTCCGTCAGAATCATAGGTATAGCTGACTACTCCTGCAGTATTACGGTAAAGACCAGTAACTCCCATACCTACTTCCAAATATCGGAACATACTTCCTAAAGGACGGAGATATCCCCTCAAAGCACCATCGAAATCTTGATTTACACCAAACTTTCCACTTTTGTACGAACTCGAGTGAACGCTCAAACCTGCGGAAAACCAGGGGTTGAATTGATAGGTACATTCAGCTGCTACAGCCGGACCTAGACTATGTCTGGCCGATGCGACATATGCTTCTTCCTGCAGAATAACATTGACTCCACCGCCAATCTTCACAGATAATCCCTTTTCTTGAGCAGAAAGACCTGATACGGCAAAACAAGACATCAGGAGAATGATGATACTACGCTTCATTTTTCTTAACATTTCGTATTAATATAAATTGAATACATTTCTGTGCTGCGAATATATGCATTTGGATAATCTTCTCCAAATACACCATTCTCATTCTTATCATCGCAGGTGCGGCCAGACGACGGCTTCGCCAAAGTCGACGCCGCCTGGCTCGGCTCCAAGCTCGCCTAGCTGAATCATCCTTTATAACCAAGACGTTGAGCGGCTGAAACCTTAATACAGGGGTGTAGAACGAGGAGCCTGTCGCTCAACGTCGGGATTTCCATCCCGTTGAGCGGATTCCACCCCCATAGAGGCCCTTCCACGGCCATCATGCCCGCTCAACCTCTTGACAGGTAAACCGTAATCTCCTTGTTTTCACCGGCAATGATGTTGACTGCCTGCGTAGTAATGCTGCTGCCACCTACTCTAACTATGTAATTACCTGGTGCCAATTGAATGTCTTCCGTCAGACGCATCCGGTTGTATTCTTCTGTAAATACAGGTAATTGCCAATTGATTTCGTTTGAGTAAGGATAGACATCGATAGTAAACGTCATCTGTTCATCACAATAGACA
>JAFTYS010000027.1 GCA_017461285.1 Bacteroidales bacterium
GAATCCTACGCTTAAATTCTCGGTAGAGGGTCATACCGACTCTACCGGCAATGCCGCAAGCAACCAGACCCTCAGCGAGCAGCGTTCGCAGGCAATCGTGGATAAACTTGTCGAACTTGGCATAGCGAAGGACCGTCTCACTGCTGTGGGCAAGGGTCAGAACTCGCCGATCGCCGACAACAGCACCGACGAAGGTCGTGCAAAGAACCGTCGTGTCGAATTCGTGAAGATGTAATCCTATGAAAAGACTGATCGCTCTGTTGTCACTGCTTGCAGCTCTTGCGGTGGCAGCCCCGGATATATCCGCGCAAAACTTTCTCAAGAAGCTGAAGGATAAGGCTGAAAGCGCTGTAGAAGGTGCTATAATGAAGACTCTTGGTCTGGAGGATACCAAAGAGGAAATCTCGTCCGTGACTCAGAGCGCTCCTGCAGAGCCGGAAAAACCGTCAGGTCCGGTAAGCGCATCCGACCAGATTCCGAAACTTCGTGTCAGTTCGGTCGTATGGGAAGGCCAGGTGACTCCAAGCAAGGCTGTTGATGCGTATGGTCTCATCGACGATCTTCCTTCGCTGCCGACTCCGGAGCAGATCGCCGATTTCGACGAATCTGCCTACAAGGCATATTATGACAAGATTGCGGCAGTGAGCATGAGGGTCAACGAACTCGACAGTCAGAACTCGTGCAGCGATGAGGTCATGATTGCAGCCAGAGAGGAACTGATGAAGGATCTTGCGGATCTTTTCGGCCTTACAGAAGAGGAGATGAGGCTTCTCGAAGATCCGGACATATCACCTGCCGAAGAGGAACGCCTGAACCAGAAGATGATAGCCCACATGACCGGAGGAATGGATATGGATTCATTCTCCTCAAAGGCGCAATCCTCTCAGGCCCGTATAGAGGAGATAAGCGAGGAACTGGATGTCTATGAAAAGAAGGCAAAGAAAGGAACCCTTACAGAGGCCGAGCAGAAGAGGATGCAGGAGCTGAATCAGGAGATGATGGCAATGACCCAGGATCTGATGGGCGGTATGGGCAATATCATGGCGACGGCTTCAAAGGCTGCGGAGATCTCAATGAAGATGAGTGCGGAGCAGACGCGTATGCAGAATGCCTTGAAGCAGTATACGGAAAAGGTCAGGGCCATAAGGAAGAATGAGGAAGGCGTTGTGAAGACATGCGAAGAGATAGCATCCGAATATGAGGCTGACCTGAGACGCATATACTCGCAGGTATACCGTACTTCCGACGCGGACAGCGTAAGGACCCTTTATGATCAGGCGGATGCCATGATGAAGGATTATCGTCTGCGTGCGGCAAAGGTGTGGCTCAAGGGCCTCCAGCTGAGGTTTGACAATATGGTCAAGCTCATTCCGGAAGCGGAAAAGGTGTATGCGGACATGGCTTCCGGCGGCATCATTCCGGCTTGCGCTGTGGGCAGGGCACCGCTGAACGTGGTTACCGAGTGTACTGATATCCTGAATCAGGCATATGCCGATTTCCCTCAGCCTGAGGTGCTTCCTGTGAAGATGGAAGTGATTTCCATACTCAATGACAATGAGAGGCTCATGCATGCCGAGAGTGGTTTCCCTCGCGGATTCAGTCCATCTTCCGGCATAGGCGACATCCGGGATGAGTTCATGAAAGGAAGCTGTCTCCTTGTGTGGAATGATGCAGAGTCGGCGTATTACAAGATCGAGAACGGAAGAAGGGTAAAACTTTCAGGAGATGGCCCGTTTGACTTCTACAAGACTTCTCCGAAGCCGGATGAAAGCGTCTATGGAGACATTCCTCACCGCAGCGGAAACCGCAAGGCAACATATACCCGCAGCGGCAGTCTGATCCTTCATGACGGAACATACATGTATCCGATGTTCATGTGCCGTTATTCGGACAGGCTTGAATTCGTCATCTACGATCGTGTTCCGGGAACGGATAAGGATGGTTTCCTGAAATGTACATACAAACTCTGATACGGGTATTGCTGCTGATGTCCGGTATGGCAGCCGCTGCATCCGCGCAGTCATACCGCCATCAGCTGGAAGAAGAATGGAAGAAGGCGGAGGACATGGTCAGCAGCTGCCATGAGGCTTGGGAGGAGATCTTTTCGAGTCTGGACGCTGACAGCAGGGTATGTGAGGCGATAGTGTTCCCGGAGATCCTCCGGTGGTCGAAGCTCAAGGATATCTTCGAGCAGGCGGCCCTGAGGGACAGATATGTAAGAGAAGGGACTGCTGGAGCGGATTTCTCCATCGGGTATTTCCAGATGAAGCCGTCTTTCGCCGAGAAGGTGGAGAAGGCATGGATGAAAAGCCCGCTGCGCCATGAATACGGACTTTTCTTCGATCTTCAGGACACGGATGAAGCGCGCAGGCAGCGGATCGCGCGGCTCTCCGATGAAAAGTGGCAATGTGTCTATCTTGCAGTCTTTGTCCGTCTGATTCACGAACGGGAACCTTCGATCGCCGAAATGCCGGAGGATGAGCAGATATCCATGCTGGCGACCGCCTACAATCGCGATTTTCATGCGCCGGTCGATTCTCTCCGCAGATGGGCTCGGGTCCCGACATTCCATCTTGACATCCTTCCCTCGAAATCCACTCAGTACTACCCCTATGCCGCCATAGCAGCTGAACGTATAAGGACATATAAGTTTAAACACTAGATCAGAGCAACATTATGAAGAAGTTTATTTTTACAGCAGTCTTGACTCTGGCATTGATGGCTCAGTCCTATGCCCAGAGCGCATATTTCCTCTATAACGAGGGAGCTAAGCTTACCATAGCCAATACTGATGCAAAAGGTAAGCATAC
>JAFTYS010000137.1 GCA_017461285.1 Bacteroidales bacterium
AGGGTATCTGATGATGAAAGGTCCCTCTTCTGCAAGGGAAGCTGTGTACATCATGTTCTTGAGTTCGGTCTCATCTTTCGGAGCAGCTATCACAGTGCCCGGAAGGGTGCGGTAGACCGCCATGTCGTAGCATCCGTGATGTGTGGCGCCGTCTTCTCCCACTATTCCGCTTCTGTCGAGGCAGAGCACGACGGGAAGGCCCTGAAGGGCCACGTCGTGGAATATCTGGTCGAACGCCCTGTGTGAGAACGATGAGTATATGTTGCAGAACGGCTTGAGGCCGCCTGCGGCGAGGCCTGCCGAGAATGTCACTGCGTGTTCCTCTTCGATTCCTACATCGTAGAACCTCTTCGGCATTTCCTTCGCAAGGAGGCTCATTCCGCATCCTGAGGCCATGGCCGGGGTTATTCCGACCACCTTGTCGTTGCTGCGGGCAAGTTCGAGAAGGACTTCTCCGAACACGTCCTGATACCTGCTTTCTCCCTTCTTGCTCTTCTGCCTCATGCCTGTCTCCGGGTCGAAGATGCCCGGTGCGTGCCAGGTCGTCTGGTCTTCTTCCGCAGGGGCGTATCCCTTTCCTTTCTTTGTCATGACGTGGAGAAGAAGAGGACCGTTCATGCCCTTGAGCTTCTGCAGAGTCTCCACTACCTGGGCGATGTCGTTTCCGTCAATAGGGCCGAAGTATCTGAATCCCATCGCCTGGAACAGATGTCCTCCGCTGTTCCTTACGAGATAAGACTTCATGGTGGCGACGAATTTCTGGATGTTGCTTCTGAGCCATCCTTCGCCCAGACCGTCCCAGACGCGTTTCTTAGCCCTGTTGTATCTCGGGTTGGTTGTTATCTTCAGCAGGTATTCGTGGAGACCGCCGATGTTCTTGTCAATCGAGATGTTGTTGTCGTTCAGGATGACGAGCATGTCGGTCTTGCTTACTCCTGCATTGTTCAGTCCTTCAAAGGCAAGGCCTCCGGTGAGCGATCCGTCGCCGATAAGGGCGACCGCCTTGTGCGGGAGCCCCTGCTGCTTTGCGGCTTCTGCGAAGCCCAGCGCAGCAGATACCGATGTCGACGAATGGCCGGCACCGAAAGCGTCATATCCGCTTTCGGAACGCTTCGGGAATCCGCTGATACCGTCCTTCATGCGGTTCTTCCTGAACGCTTCGCGGCGTCCGGTGATTATCTTGTGGGCATAGGCCTGATGGCCGACGTCGAATACGAGCTTGTCGTCGGGAGTGTCATATACATAATGAAGGCCGACCATCAGCTCGACGGCGCCGAGGCTCGATCCCAGGTGGCCGGGATTTACCGAGCAGCATTCTATCATGTAATGGCGTATCTCGGCACAGAGTTCCTTCAGTTCTTCTGTCGTGAAGCCCTTGATGTCCGCAGGTGAATCCACCTTGTCCAGAAACCTGTACGTCATATTTCCTTCTTCCATAATTACAAAGCAAAATCATGCGAAGTTACTAAAAAAACGCTATCTTCGCATGGTTTTCCGAACACTTGTGACGTAATTTCACGATTTTATGTCACAGGTGTACTCTAAACCACGCCACTATAGCCTGTTTATGGACACCTGTAGCAAACATCAAAAAAAAAAATGTCACAGGTGTGTACGGATAATAACAAACACCTTAATATTATGAATAAAGTACAACAAAAAGTAATGCGAGACATCCCGGCAGTACGTTGGACTGCCTTGCTGTTATTAGCCCTCGCCATGTTCTGTTCATACATCTTCATGGACATATTGTCTCCTATCAAGGACCTGATGCAGTCTACCCGCGGATGGGATTCCACTGCATTCGGAACAATGCAGGGATCTGAGACTTTCCTTAACGTCTTTGTATTCTTCCTGATATTTGCCGGTATCATTCTGGACAAGATGGGAGTCAGGTTTACCGCAGTCCTGTCTGGAGCGGTGATGCTGGTCGGAGCAGTCATCAAATATTTCGCAGTGACCGAGGCATTCATCGGAAGCGGTCTTGAGACATGGTTCACCAATCATCTGAACTATATCCCGGGTTTCGATGAACTTGGAATCTCGCCGTTCTATCGTGGAATGCCAGCATCCGCAAAAGTGGCAGCCATAGGATTCATGATATTTGGCTGTGGAGTGGAGATGGCCGGAATCACAGTGTCCAGAGGTATCGTAAAGTGGTTTAAAGGAAAGGAAATGGCTCTTGCGATGGGTTCTGAAATGGCATTGGCCCGCCTGGGAGTTGCAACATGTATGATTTTCTCTCCATTCTTTGCAAAGCTGGGTGGTACCGTAGACGTATCCCGTTCAGTAGCATTCGGACTTGTCCTTCTGATGATCGCGCTGATCATGTTCATCGTGTACTTCTTCATGGACAAGAAGCTTGATGCACAGACTGGTGAAGCTGAGGAAAAGGACGATCCGTTCAAGATATCTGACGTAGGAACAATCCTCAAAAGCGGTGGATTCTGGCTGGTTGCCCTGCTGTGCGTGTTGTATTATTCCGCTATATTCCCATTTCAGAAATATGCAGTAAACATGCTTCAGTGCAACCTTACGTTCACAGAGGTGCCTGCAGGCTCTTTCTGGGCGAGTGAGGCAGTGACAATAGTACAGTACATCATCATGCTTATTGTAGCCGCAACTGCATTTACCAGCAACTTCTCAAAGAAGCCTCTCAAGCAGATAATGTTGGTAATTTCCTGTATATTCCTTGTAGTATATTGCTACATGGGATATATGCGTCAATCTGCAGAAACAATATTTGCCGTATTCCCTCTTCTGGCGGTCGGCATCACTCCTATTCTTGGAAAGATAGTTGACCATAAGGGTAAAGCTGCGACAATGCTTATCTTCGGATCAGTACTTCTTGTAGCGTGCCATCTTACTTTTGCATTCGTGCTTCCTCTGTTCAAGGGTAACGCAATAGGAGGAGTGATTGTTGCTTATATTACCATCCTGGTCCTCGGAGCTTCATTCTCACTTGTCCCTGCATCTTTGTGGCCAAGCGTTCCGAAGCTTGTGGATGAGAAGGTCATCGGTTCGGCTTACTCTCTGATTTTCTGGATTCAGAATATCGGTCTGTGGCTGTTCCCTATGCTTATTGGAAAGATTCTTGATTCGACAAACAAGGACCTTGTGGCACAGGTGAACGCCGGATTGCTCTCTCCTGAGGCAGCTGCTACTCAGTACAATTATACTGCTCCTCTTCTGATGCTGGCGTGTCTTGGCATCGCAGCCTTGATCCTCGGAATAATCCTTAAGAGGGTCGACAAGAAGAGGGGACTTGGGCTGGAATTGCCAAATATTACAGAATAATATGTCAGCCCTGAAAAAGACTCTCAGGGACAACAGTTGGGCATGCTGGCTTGCGCTGGCATGCCTTGTCGTTCCTATGTTCGCGTCGTATTTCTTCGACGACATGTTCTCGTCCCTTTCCGAACTCTTCAAGAATCCGGAGTTCCTCGAACTGGGATGGGATATGGAGGATTACGGCTTCTATGCCAGCGGATATTCCTTCCTGTGCATATGGGGAGGCCTGATCGTGTGCGGAGCCCTGCTTGACAGGTTCGGGGTCCGTCTGGTCGGATCGATATTCGTCGGAATGATGGTGCTTGGTGCAGGTCTTGTGACCTTTGCCATTTCAGCCGGATTCGCGCCTGAAACCTCCCTCAAGGTTGCGTATGCGGGATGCATGCTTTTCGGCCTCGGCAGCGAGATAGCCGGCGTGTCGGTCACCCGTTCCATCGCCAAATGGTTCAAGGGCAGGAACATGGCCCTTGCGATGGGCCTTCAGCTTGCCATCGCCCGCTTCGGAACGGCGACTGCGATTCTCGTCGCCCCTATGATCGTGAAGCAGAAGGCTTTGGGAGAGATGTACACCTTGGCTGAGACCAACAGGCCGGCCCTGATAGGCCTGGCCGTGCTTGCGGCCGGAGCGATCCTATGGGCTGTGTTCGTGGCTATGGATGCGAAGTTTGACCGTCAGACAGGCGGGACCGACAAGGTCGAGACTGCGGAGGAGGACAAGTTCCGTTTCTCTGACATATGGAAGGTCCTCAGCAATCCGCGCTTCCTTATGATCGCGATACTTTGCGTGACATTCTACTGCTGCGTGATCCGCTTCAAGAAGTTCGGCGTGTCGATACTCCTGCCTCTGTTCGGAGTGAACCTGGATATCGCTACAGTCCTTCTTGCCATGATTCCGTTCTTCACTATTCTGTTCACCCCGCTTTTCGGTGCGCTGGTGGACAAGACAGGAAAGGCGACGACATGGATGATAGTCGGTTCCGCTCTCGTGCTCGCCTCCCATCTGATCATTACGTTCGCGCCTCAGGGTGTGCCTGTGTATGCATATGTCGCGATTGCGCTTCTGGGCATCGGATATTCCCTTGTCCCGTCTGCAATGTGGCCTTCGGTGCCTAAGATCATTCCGGAGAAGAATCTCGGAACGGCATATTCGCTCATCTACTGGGTCCAGAACCTCGGAATGTGGGCTGTGCCGATCTATATCGGAAAGATTTTCGCCAGAGAGATATCCCAGGCCGGAAACCATGTCCAGGAAGTTTCGGCAGCCCTCCATGCAGAGTATGTCTTCATCCTTCTCGGTGTGGTGGCTATAGCGGTTGCGGTCGTGCTTTTCTTCTCTTCGAAAAAGCATCCGGAGCTCGGTCTGGACGAGCCTGCAAGGCAATAAGGGGCTTTTGGCACCATATTGCAATATTTTGATACGAATCTGCAAGTCCCTTTGTCATTAATTTAGTAATATTGTGGTTGCTAACCACAATATTATTTTTTATGTGTACACTGAGACCAATCGTGGCCGTTCTGCTTGCGGCCGCACTTGCTGCATCATGTAGCTCTGACAAGGAAATCCCTCTTGTTTTCGATCAGGAAAATACAGCATCGTCATATCCTGCTCCGGATATGCCTGGCATCAATGAACTTCCTGTGGTGGAGACACTTCCGGATCCGTTCATGTTCTCGGACGGAAAGCGTAAGGTGGAGAAATATTCACAGTGGGAGCGCCGCCGTGCCGAGATCATGGCCGAGCTTCAGCACTATGAGATCGGCTATAAGCCGGAGACTCCGCGCAAATGCGTGAAGGCCCGCATGAGCGGCGACACCCTCATCGTAGACGTGACCGTGAACGGCGAGACCCTCACGATCCATTCAGTCATCAAGTATCCTGAAGGAGACGGACCGTTCCCTGCAATCATCGGCATCGGAATGGGAGCCGGCAGTCTTCCTCAGCAGATATTCCAGGAAAGGAACATAGCAATGATAAGCTTCCCGTTCTGGGAAGTCATGCAGCATACCCAGAAGCGTGGCGAGGAACCTCTCAACAGACTTTATCCGGACAATCTCGAGATGGGTAATTACGCCGGATGGCCTTGGGGTGTCAGCCGCCTTATCGACGGTCTTGAGATCGTAGGCGAGGAAAGCCGTATCGACCTCAAGCATCTTGCGATCTCAGGATGTTCTTTCGCAGGAAAGATGGCCCTCTGGTCAGGTGCGTTCGACGAGCGCATCGCCCTTACCATCGCACAGGAACCGGGTGGCGGCGGCGCTGCCGCATGGCGCGTTTCAGAGACCCTTGGTCACGTGGAAACTCTCGGCAACACCAATTTCGCATGGTTCAAGGAAAGCATGAGGCAGTACAGCAACGAGAATGTGAACCGTCTTCCTATGGACCACCATGAACTCTGCGCCCTTGTAGCTCCGAGAGCCCTTCTTGTGTTCGGAAATCCTGATTATGAGTGGCTTGCAGATGAGGCAGGATACGTTTCATGCGTGGCTGCCCGCAAGGTGTGGGAGAAGTTCGGCATAGAGGACCGTATGGGCTACTCGTTCATTGACGGACATATGCACTGCATGCTTCCTCAGTCGCAGTGGCCTGAGCTTGAGGCGTTCGTGGACAAGTTCCTCCTTGGCAAGGATGTTCCTACGGATGTGCAGGTGGCTCCTATGTTCGAGGATGTTGATCTGGACAAATGGATAAACTGGTAAAGATATGAAAAGACTTATTCTGGCATTAAGCGCCTTCCTGTGTGCTGCACAGGTTTTCGCCCAGGATCCTGACTTCCATATCTATCTCTGCTTCGGCCAGTCCAATATGGAAGGCAATGCAAGGATAGAGGATCAGGACCGTGTGAATGTAAGCGACCGCTTCAAGATGATGGCGGTTGTGGACAATCCTGAAATGGGACGAGTGAAGGGACAGTGGTACACAGCTGTACCGCCTCTCTGCCGTCCGGGTACCGGACTTACACCGGCGGATTATTTCGGAAGGACTCTGGTCGAGACCCTTCCTGAAAACGTGAAGGTCGGTGTCGTTCATGTGGCGATCGGAGGATGCCACATCGAGACCTTCCTTCCTGACAGCATCTCCAATTATGTGGAGAAAAGGGCTCCGGGCTGGATGAAGGGCATGCTCGCGGCATATGACAACGACCCTTATGCAAGACTCATCGAGATGGCGAAGATTGCGCAGAAGGACGGAGTCATCAAGGGAATCCTCGTTCATCAGGGAGAGTCCAACACAGGCGACCCAAGGTGGCCGGGCCAGCTGAAGAAGGTGTATGACAACATCATCCGTGACCTGGACCTCCAGGGAGAAGTCGTTCCTCTTCTTGTGGGCGAGGTGGTGAACAGCGACAGGGGAGGCGTCTGTGCGTCCCACAACGCGGTCATTGCACGTGTTCCGGAAGTCATCCCGCAGGCTCATGTGATCAGTTCGAGCGGATGTGATACCGCATTCGACCTCCTGCATTTCAATGCTGCAGGATACCGCGAGCTCGGAAAGCGTTATGCGAACAAGATGCTCCAGCTCCTTGGCTACGACGTACCTCAGCAGGGCTGGAGGGATGTGGTGTTCAAACCTCATGTCTTCCATCGTGACGGACGCATAACATTCAACCATGATGCTCCGGCTGCGAAGAAAGTGGAGCTTTCGGGCCAGTTCCTTGAGAGGAACATTCCGATGGTGCGCAACAGCAGAGGAATATGGAGCGCGACAGTGAGACCTGCAAAGGCAGACATCTATCCGTACAATTTCGTGGTGGACGGAGTCGCTGCCCAGGCGCAGAACAATATGGCTGTCTTCCCTAACGAGAACTTCAAGGCGAGCCTTCTCGAGATTCCTGATCCTGACGCTCTCTATACCGTGAATGACGTTCCTCACGGAAAGGTCCAGTACTGCACATACAAGTCAGATGTGATGGGCGAGTACCGTCCGGTGCTTGTCTATACTCCTGCAGACTATGAGAAGGGCAACAAGAAGTATCCTGTGTTCTACCTCGTGAGCGGTACTACAGATACAGAGGAGACATGGTTCAAGGTCGGCAAGGTCAATGTGATCCTCGACAATCTCATCGCCCAGGGCAAGGCTGTCCCTATGATCGTGGTGATGCCTTACGGAAACGTATTCGGATCCACACCTTCTCCAACGACCCTCGCTGCGGCAAAGATGTATGAGAAGTTCGAGCAGGAACTTACAGAGTGCGTCATGCCTTTCGTGGAGAAGAACTTCCGCACAAAGAATAGTCGTGAGAACAGGGCGATAGGCGGATTCTCACGCGGAGGCGGACAGTCCCTCTTCACCGTCTATTCGAATTTCGACAAGTTCTCATGGCTTGCATCGTACAGCGCATATCTGACTCCTGAGGTCATGGACATCTATTTCCCTGACCTCCAGAACGACATCAAGAGCCTTGACCTCATGTGGTTCGGAGTCGGAACATCAGACTTCCTCTACCGCAATGTCCTCGACCATCAGAAGTATTTCGATGAGAAGGGCATCGCGTATGAGAAAATGTTTACGGAAGGCGGTCATACATGGATGAACGCCCGTACCTACCTGGCAGAAACACTTCAAAAGTTCTTCAAATGAAAAAGATAGCGATCATAGCGGCCATCTTTGGCATCGCAGCATGTACCCAGGCACAGGAATGTCCTGAAAACGTGATGGTTACAGGAACCAATCCTATAATCTCGAATCAGTTTACAGCTGACCCTACAGCACGCGTGTTCAACGGAAAGATATACATGTTTCCGTCGCACGACATCCCTAGCGTGATCACTCATCACGACGGTTCGGCATGGTTCAGCATGGCAGACTACCATGTATTCTCTTCAGAAGACCTCACTACATGGACTGACCATGGCGTGATCGTGACTCAGGAAGATGTTCCATGGGGAAGGCCTGACGCATATTCGATGTGGGCTCCTGACTGCGTCGAGAGGAACGGAAAGTATTATTTCTATTTCCCTAATGCTTCGAAGACAGGCGGATTTGCGGTAGGTGTCGCCATTGCAGACAATCCGGAAGGACCGTACGAGATCCAGCCGGAGCCTATCAAGGGCATCAACGGAATCGACCCGTGCGTCCTCCAGGCATCGGACGGAAATGCATACATCTTCTGGGGCAACGGCCGTTGCGCGAAGCTCAAGGAGAACATGATAGAACTTGCTGACGACAATCCTAAGGAAGTTGTGAAGTGGGGACCTCGTGAGTTCGAGATGGTCGGAGTGAACTGTCTCAAGGGACTTCCAAGCCGTCAGGCAGAAGGTCCTTTCGCATTTGAGTACAACGGCAATTATTACCTTACCTATCCATATGTCAGGAACAATACCGAGGTGATAGGATACGCGATGAGCAAGAACCCTATGGGTCCTTACGAGTACAAGGGCATCATCATGGCCGAGCATGAGAACGGCTGCTGGACCAACCACCACAGCATCGTGAACTACAAGGGCCAGTGGTACTTCTTCTACCACCATAATGCATATTCTCCTCATTTCGACAAGAACCGTTCAGCCCAGATCGAGAAGCTTTATTTCAACGAGGACGGAACAATACAGGAGATCAAGCCTACCCTTCGCGGAGTAGGTCCTGTAAAGGCTTCGCATAAGGTACAGATCGACCGTTACAGCTGCATCGACGGTGCTTCAATCGAGTATCTTGATACTACCGATTACTTCAAGGGATGGAAGACCGTATTTGCAAAGCCTGGTGACAAGGTATGCTTCAATGAACTGGATTTCGGCAGGAAAGCCCCTAAGACAATGGTGTTCAGGATGAAGACTCCGAAGCCGGCGGAAGTCCTCGTGACAGCAGGCAAGGAAGCCAAGGTCGTTCTTTTCGAATATCCTGAATGGACGGAGTTTGAAGTCTCTATGCCTTTCAAGACAAGGGGAATGCAGGATCTCAAGATAGAACTTGTGTCAGGACAGGATGTTGAAATTGACTGGATTACATTCAGATAGCCTATGAAAAGAATATTATCTGCACTTATCGTCGGCCTTGGCCTTATCGGCTGCGGCCCGAAGAATACCTTCGAATACGAAGGCAACCCTATAGTCCGTGACAATTACACCGCCGACCCTGCTCCGATGGTTGCGTCAGACGGAAGGCTTTATGTGTTCTGCGGACATGACGAATGCTTCGAGGACAGACCGGGATATGAGGGCCAGTACGGCTTCAACATCACGGAATGGCTCTGCTATTCTACCGAGGACATGCAGACATGGACGGATCATGGAGTGGTCATGAAACCGACCGACTTCACATGGGCGGTAGGCGAGGCATGGGCTTCGCAGGCCATCGAAGGACCTGACGGAAAGTATTATTTCTATGTGTCGACACAGTGCGGCGACCCTAACTGCAAGGCAGTGGGAGTCGCAGTCGCCGACAGGCCTGAGGGCCCGTATACCGATGCGATCGGAAAGCCGCTGATCGTGGATTCGATGACCGACAATGGCCCGCGCGGCTGGTGGAACGACATCGATCCTACAGTGATGATAGACGATGACGGCACACCTTGGATGAGCTGGGGCAACGGAACCTGCTTCCTTGTAAAGCTCAACAGGAACATGGTGGAGCTCGACGGCGAGATCATGGTGCTTCCGATGGAGAACTATGTCGAGGGCCCATGGCTCTACAAGCGTGACGGCCATTATTATAATGTATATGCGTCGATGGGACGCGGAAGCGAGACCATCTCATATGCCATGGCTGAAAACGTAGAAGGCCCTTGGACATTCATGGGCGAGCTTTCCGGCATGGCGAAGGACAGCTTCACCATCCATCCGGGCGTGATCGACTACAAGGGCAAGTCTTACCTGTTCTATCATAATTCGACCCTCTCGCTCGACGGCTACGGCCCTGCTACAGGCCGTCGCAGCATCTGCGTGGACGAGATGTTCTACAATCCTGACGGAACGATCGTTCCTGTCGTCCAGACCAGAGCCGGACTCAAGACTCTTGTCCCTGCAGAAAAAGGCGCTTTCGAGACCCGCAGATACAGGAATGTCTTCGTTGAGGCAGGTTATTCTCCTGAAGAGGTCGACAGAAAGGTGAACGAGGTCTTCGAAGAGGTGTTCTTCGGTCCTGACAAGGTTTACTTCGAGGTTGAGGACAGCCTGGCTTACGTTTCGGACATCAAGAACAAGGACGTACGTACCGAGGGAATGTCATACGGAATGATGGTGGCGGTCCAGATGGACAGGAAGGATATCTTTGACAAGCTTTTCCGCTGGTGCAAGAAATACATGCAGCATCAGGACGGACCTCTCGAGGGATATTTTGCATGGAGCTGCAAGACCGACGGTACCCGCAACGCACAGGGACCGGCTTCAGACGGCGAGCTTTATTATGTCACATCGCTTATCTTCGCGTCGAACCGCTGGGGAGACGATACAGGCATCGACTACAAGGCGGAGGCACGCCACATTCTCGACTGTGCGTTCGCGAAGGACGGTTCCAAGAGGGTCCATAACTTCATCAATACAGAGCATAAGCTGATAACATTCACTCCTGACTCATGGGGCTATACCTATACCGACCCATCTTATCATATCCCTGCATTCTATGAGGTGTGGGCGAAGTGGGCGGACGACGGACGTGCCGATTTCTGGAATGAATGTGCCGCGGCATCACGCGAATACCTGCATAAGGCCATCAATGAAGAGACAGGCCTGAACCCTGACATGAGCAACTATGACGGAAGCCTAAGGTCTTTCAGAGGCCGCCATTTCGGTACCGGAAATTTCCGTTACGATTCATGGCGCGTGCCAATGAACATCGCCATGGACTATTCGTGGTCTTGCGCCGACAAGAAGTGGCAGAGGGAGTACGGAGAGAAGATCCAGCGCTTCTTCTACAGCCAGGGCATCAACGATTTCGTGGACCAGTACCGTGTGGACGGAACCCTTCCTTCAGAAGACGAGATCCTGCCTGCAGGAGGCTGGACAAAGGCTCTCCGCCATTCTGTGGGCCTTGTGTCTACCGTAGCGGCGGCCTCGCTTCTGACAGAGCATGCGATCAACCGCGAATTCGTGGACGCTCTATGGAACTCGAAGAACGTGCCTTACGAGGACGGCTATTTCGATGCCTACTATGACGGCCTTCTCCGCCTGTTCGCATTCATGCATATGAGCGGAAAGTATCAGGTCATATTCCCTGAGTGATAAAGTGAAACTACATAATCCGATTACACATGAAACTATTATTTCGTTCGCTGATTCTTGCGCTGGCCTTTGCTGCCGCAGCATCTTTCTCCGCTGACGCAAAGAAGAAGACCGTGGATCTCATCGAGAAGTATCCGGCTCTTGCTCCTTATTTCAGCACTCCTTCCGGCGATGCCATGCAGCCTGATGAACTGGGCTTCATCCGCCGCTGGCTGCTTCTTGAACCTATAAGCAAGCCTAACCGTGGAAACACTGTATTCGTTGACAGCTATATAAGGAAGAATCTTGATACAGGTTGGAACAAAGGTGACTTCAAGCTCCCTAAGGACGGTGACAAGGTGACCATGGAAGTCGAGTATCAGAAGCCTGTGGATATGTCTGCAGGACGTCCTAGGATGCCTTTCCAGGAACCTGAGGTGGAGATGGTGAAGGCAAAGCTCACATGGCATGCTCTCGACAGCAAGCTTTTCAATGTGAAGCTTTACCGTTATGCTGTGGGTACCGGGACAGGACGCTACGGCATCATCTGCCGTGCGGTGACTGTCATCGATGTGCCTGAGGATATCGAGAACGTCCGACTTGCTGTAGGATCGAACTCCGCATCCATGTGGTGGATCGACGGTGAAGAGGTCCTCATCCTTTCCGGCGACCGCCGTATGGTGATGGATGATGCCGCTTCGAAGAGGCTTACTCTCAAGAAGGGCCGTCATATTCTCTCAGGTGCCGTCATCAATGGCCCAGGCATGAGTGATTTCTGCGTCCGTTTCATCGACGAGAACGGAAATCCTGTAATGAACTATAACATCCTCAATAAATAAAAGCGGACATGAAGACATCAATGAAAATATTCTCTTTGGCGGCGTTTGCCCTTATTTCTGTTTCTGCTCTCGCACAGGAAGGTCAGCCATGGATTCATGACCCTTCTACCATCATGGAATGTGACGGCAAGTACTATACTTTCGGAACCGGTGGCGGCGGACTCATCTCCGAGGACGGATGGAACTGGTTCGGCGGTGCAGTGCGTCCTGGCGGCGGAGCCGCTCCGGACGCCATGAAGATCGGCGACCGTTATCTTATAGCATACAGCGCCACAGGCGGCGGACTTGGCGGCGGACACGCCGGCCGCGTCCTCACCATGTGGAACAAGACTCTGGACCCGAATTCCCCTGATTTCGCATATACTGAGGCAATTGAAGTAGCTGCTTCGGAGATGGATGAAGACTGCGACGCAATCGATGCGGGACTCTTCATGGACCCACAGACAGGACGTCTCTGGTGCACATACGGAACCTATTTCGGATTCATACGCATCGTGGAGCTCGATCCTAAGACAGGAGCGCGTGTAGAGGGTAATGAGGCTGTGAACGTGGCCATCGACTGCGAGGCTACCACAGTGATCTACCGCAACGGATGGTATTACCTCCTCGGAACACACGGAACATGCTGTGACGGCGTGAACTCTACATATAATATTGTAGTGGGACGCTCGCGCAGCGTTACAGGCCCTTACCTTGACAATATGGGACGCGACATGGTCGCAGGTGGCGGAAAGATGGTCATCGACGGCGACGACCGTCAGTTCGGAGCCGGCCATTTCGGACGCTACATCGAGGACGAGGGAGTCGAGAAGATGTCCTTCCACTGGGAGGCTGACCTTGACCGCAGCGCACGCAGCGTGCTTGCAATCCGTCCGATAGTCTGGGTGAACGACTGGCCAGTCGCAGGCGATCTTTTCAAGGCAGGCACATATGAGATCTCATCAGTCCGCAGAGGTTACGCCCTTGAGCTCGCTGTAGATTTCGTAAGGCAGAACATCGCCAGAAGAGGCGGATGGAGGATGGATCCTAACGAGCCTATCGTGGTTCATCCTAACCAGACTCTTGAAGAAGTCATCGGCACATGGCCTGAAGGCGAGATCCCTGCACGCGTAGGAGACTGGATGAACCGTCCTCATCAGAGATGGGTCATCACTGCGGTTCCGGAGGCCGGCGGATATCTCGGCGGACAGTACTACAAGATCCAGATCGAGGGAACTCAGAAGTCTCTTGCTGCAGCTGAGGGCGCGGAGGTAGTGGTCGCTCCTGAGTACACTGGAGCTCCTGAGCAGCTCTGGAGGATCGAGCAGCTCATCGACGGTTCATACCGCATCATGCCGAAGGCTGTTCCGGGATGTGACTGCCAGTATGTGCTTACATCCATCGCCGACAGCACCCCTACTCTTGCAAAATGGGATTTCAACAGCGATAACTGCAAGTGGAACTTCATCAGGAAACAGTAATGAAAAGAATACTAGTGTCAATAATTTGCATCATTGGTGCATTTTCGGCTTATGCCCAGCCTTCCGAAGGATTCGGGGGCTGGCAGATGCCGAAGGTCGATGTCCATTGCTCGGAGAAGTTCGCCGATCTGGACTATGTGGGCGACGGTCAGGTATATCACAAGCTTGACATCTATCTCCCGAAGGTGGAGAAGGAATCATATCCTGTAGCCATCCATATCTATGGAAGCGCATGGTTTTCAAACAGTTCTAAAGGAATGGCCGACCTGGGCACCATCGTGAACGCCCTTCTTGATGCCGGCTATGCCGTAGTGACTCCAAACCATCGTTCTTCGATGGATGCGAAGTTTCCTGCCCAGATTCATGACATCAAGGCTGTCGTGCGCTATGTACGCGGTAATGCAGAGAAATACAAGTTCGATACAGACTTCATCGTGACTTCCGGATTCTCATCCGGAGCCCACCTCGCGTCGCTTGCAGCGACCAGCTGCGGCGTCGCCGAGCTCGAAGGCTCGCTCGGCGCTTATACGGAGTACAGCAGCCTCGTGGATGCAGCATGCTGCTGGTCAGGTCCTACAGATCTCCACTTCATGAGCTGCGGCCGCGAAGAAGACACATGGAATCATGGTCCGGAAGAGGCCGTCATGGGATTCTCATTCAAAGGCAATGAAGAAGCCTTCAAGGCACTGAATGCCACCACATACATCGATCCTTCGGATCCTCCTGTTGTGGTCTTCCATGGTACGGCTGACAATGTCGTTCCTCATTGCCAGGGAGTCCATTTCCATGAGCTTCTCAGCAAGGCCGGAGTGGTTACAGAGTTCCATAGCGTCGACGGTGGAGGACATGGAATGGGAATGTACGCTCCGGAAAACCTTGAGGCTATGGTGACCTTCCTGGAGAAGGCACGCATAGGCAAGGCTGTGAAGGAAGATTTCGAACCTTCCGCATCTAACCAGCCTGGCAAGATCTATCCGATGGTCAACTCGGAGCGTATCGTACGCGCACAGCTCAAGGCTCCTGATGCAGTTACAGTAAAGCTTGACATAGGCGGAGTGAAGTACCCTATGAAGAGGGATGCAGACGGCGTGTGGACAGGAGATTCAGCTCCGCAGGACGAGGGATTCCACTACTATCAGTTCGAGGTGGACGGCGCTTCCGTTCCGGATCCGGGCAGCCTGTATTATTATGGTGCAGGCCGTTGGGGCAGCGGAATCGAGGTCCCTGCCCATGACCAGGACTTCTACGCATTGAAGAATGTTCCTCACGGAGACATCAGGGAAGTGAACTACTGGTCGGAGACTGAAAGCAAGATGTGCCACTGCTTCGTCTATACTCCTCCGGGATATGACAGCAGCAAGAAGAAGCGTTATCCTGTCCTTTATCTCCAGCACGGAAGCGGAGAGAATGAGCATGGATGGAGCGAACAGGGCAAGACCGGTCTCATCATGGACAACCTCATTGCAGAAGGAAAGGCTGAAGAATTCATCATCGTGATGGATAACGGAACGTGGACAAGGCCTCAGGGTATGCAGCGTGGCGGCCGCCCTTCAAACTGGGCCGACGGATTCATGAACAGACTTGTCAAAGACATAATCCCTATGATTGATGCAAGATATCGTACAAAGGCTGACAGAAAGTATCGTGCGATGGCCGGTCTCTCAATGGGAGGTATGCAGACAAAGGCAATCACCATGAAGAACCCTGATGTATTCTCTGCTCTCGGCATGTTCAGCGGAGGTGTGATCACTGCAGAGGAAGCAGCTCAGACCGAAGGTTTCAAGGAGGCATATGACCTGATCTTCATAAGTTACGGCAGTCATGAACTCAAGAATCCTCGCTGGGGCCAGAATCAGCAGGCGGTTACAGAAGAACTCAGAGCGTCAGGAATGAATGCCCACTTCTATGTTTCTCCTGAGACAGCCCATGAGTGGCAGTCGTGGCGCAGAAGCCTC
The DNA here is from genome assembly GCA_017461285.1 of Bacteroidales bacterium. The sequence continues at coordinate 15,682 of JAFTYS010000137.1, forward strand.
TATCAGTTTGCGCAGCTTCTCTTCAAATAAGACTGACTTATGAAAAGATCTTTTCTTCTTGCTGCTCTCCTGTCGGTATCGCTATCAGTATCGGCAGGAGAAGATGCTCCTGCACCGCAGATAGTGAATGTATACGGAAGGCAGACTGTCTCGCTTGACGGCTTGTGGAAGACTATAGTGGACCCATACGAAAACGGTTACTATAACTACAGGATGGCCCCGCACAGCGATGCGTCTTCGTATTTCGCGGACAGAGATTTCGATGCCGACCGCACTGTCCTGTATGAATACAACTTCAATACGGACAGGAATCTGACCGTTCCCGGCGACTGGAACACCCAGCGCGACGAGCTGTATTATTATGAAGGTACCGTATGGTACAGGAACATATTCGATTATCAGCCGGCAAAGGACAGACGCACGTTCATATACTTCGGTGCGGCCAATTACGAGGCCATTGTGGGACTCAATGGAAAGAAGATAGCCAAGCATATCGGAGGCTATACTCCTTTCAATGTCGAGGTGACCGGCAAGCTGAAGGAGAAAGGCAATTCCCTGATCGTGAAGGTCGACAACAAGAGGCATGCTGACGGAGTCCCTACGCTGAATTCTGACTGGTGGAACTATGGTGGTCTGACCCGAAGCGTGATGATCGTCGAGACTCCTATGACATTCATCCGCGACTACTGCGTCCAGCTTGATCCTGATGATCCGAAGATGATCGAGGGATGGATACAGCTTGACGGAGAGCAGGCGGAGCAGGACGTGACGGTCTCTATACCTGAGCTGAAGGTAAAGGCGGCTGTGCGTACGGACGGCAACGGATATGCTGAATTTGCAGTGAAGGCGAAGCCTGACTACTGGTGTCCCGAGAATCCGAAACTCTACGATGTGACCATAACTTCCGAGACCGATTCGGTTTCGGACCGCATAGGATTCAGAACAGTTGCAACGCGCGGAACAGAGATCCTGCTCAATGGAGAGCCTGTCTTCTGCAAAGGAGTCAGCATCCATGAGGAAATGCCTTATTCCGGCAGCGGAAGGGCTTATTCAGAAGATCATGCTCGCATTCTTCTTGGATGGGCCAAGGAGATGGGCTGCAATTTCGTGAGGCTGGCCCATTATCCTCATAATGAACATATGGTCCGTGTGGCTGAGGAGATGGGGCTCATGGTATGGTCCGAGATTCCTGTATACTGGACCATCCGGTTCGAGAATCCGCAGACATATGCCAATGCCGAGGCACAGCTCGAAGACATGATCACCAGAGACAGGAACAGAGCCAATGTCATCATCTGGTCTGTAGCCAACGAGACTCCTCATGGAAAACCGCGTCTTGAATTCCTGAAGAAGCTTATCGGCAAGACCCGTGAAATGGATCCTACCCGCCTCGTGAGTGCGGCGATGGAGAAGGATAATATCGATGCTGTGACTGTTACCGTAAAGGATGAACTGGTTGATTATGTGGATCTTATCAGCTTCAATCAGTATGTCGGATGGTATGACGGGTCGTCAGAGAAATGCGACAGGATGAACTGGGTCTTCGATATCAAGAAGCCTGTCTTCGTGTCGGAATTCGGAGGCGGTGCAGTCTACGGCAGGCATGGGGATGTGAACGAGAGGTTTACCGAAGAATATCAGGAAGACCTTTATCAGAGAAGCGTGAACATGCTGGACCGGATTGAGGGCCTCGCAGGAACCACGCCTTGGATATTGAAGGATTTCCGTTCGCCACGCCGCCAGATTGTCGGCATCCAGGACGACTTCAACCGAAAGGGCCTGATCTCCGACCAGGGCGGCAAGAAGAAAGCCTTCTACGTCATGAAACGCTGGTACGAAAGCAAATGAAAAAATGGATGACTGAAAAGTCATCCATTTTTTGTTATCTCATGATTGTCGCTTCGCGGTCAGGTCCTACGGAGATGATCTTGATTGGAACTCCGAGGTAGCTTTCCATGAATGCGATGTACTCGCGGAATTCTGCAGGAAGCTCCTCTTCCGTGCGGCAGTGGGTGAGGTCGGTGTGCCAGCCCTTGAACTCAGTGTATACAGGCTCTATATTCGCAAATGTGTCGAAAGGCCACTGGTCTGAAGGCTGTCCGTCCACGATGTAAGATGTGCAGACCTTGATCGTCTCGAAGGTGTCGAGGCAGTCTGACTTCATCATGATCAGGTCGGTCACTCCGCTGATCATCACAGCATATTTGAGCGCAACGAGGTCGAGCCATCCGCAGCGGCGAGGGCGTCCTGTCACTGCTCCGAACTCATGTCCGATCCTGCGGATCTCCTCGCCTGTCTCGTCGAAGAGCTCTGTAGGGAACGGACCGCTTCCTACGCGTGTGCAGTAGGCTTTGAAGATACCGTATACATGACCGATCTTCTGTGGGCTTACTCCGAGTCCTACGCATGCTCCGGAGCATGAAGTGGTCGATGATGTCACGAAAGGATATGAGCCGTAGTCGATGTCGAGCATGGATCCCTGTGCTCCTTCTGCGAGCATCTCGTGGTCCTTGAGCAGGTTGTTCACATAGTACTCGCAATCAACGAGTTCGAACTGCCTCAGGTATGCCACAGCTTCCATGAATGCCTCGTCCTCTGCATGAGGGTCACATTCGAAGCCCATCTGCTTGAGAAGAGTGATGTGTCGGTTCTGAAGCTTTGCATATCTGTCTGCGAAGTCCGGCGCGAGGATGTCTCCTACGCGGAGTCCGTGGCGGCTGATCTTGTCTGTGTATGTAGGTCCGATACCCTTGAGGGTTGAGCCGATCTTGCCTTTGCCCATTGCAGCTTCATTCGCTGCGTCGAGGAGCCTGTGGGTAGGGAGGATCAGGTGGGCCTTCTTTGCGATCACGATTCTCTCTGTAACAGGAATGCCGGTCTTCTCTGCGATATTGTCGCATTCGCCCTTGAATGTGATAGGGTCGAGGACAACTCCGTTTCCGACAATGTTCTTTGCGTCCTTTCTGAAGATTCCTGAAGGGACTGACCTGAGCACGAAGCTCTTGCCGTCAAAATGAAGCGAGTGGCCTGCGTTGGGACCTCCCTGGAAACGTGCTACGACAGGGTACCTTTCTGCAAGTACGTCAACGATTTTTCCTTTGCCTTCGTCTCCCCACTGGAGACCGAGTACAACATCAAGTTTCATGTTGGTAATTATATTCTTTAGTTTGTTTGTCAATTAGAACGGGAGATCGTCGTCAGGCATGTCGTCTGCGACATTCTGAGGGGCTGCAGGACGCTGGGCCGGCTGCGGAGCATATGCCGGCTGCTGGCTGTAGGCCGGCTGTGGCTGCTGGCCATACTGCGGCTGCGCAGGGGCCTGATAGCCGCCCTGCTGTCCGCCCGGATTGTCAGACTTCTTGCCGAGGAGCTGCAGGTTGTCCACGATGATCTCTGTGGTGTATCTCTTGTTTCCGGTCTGGTCATCCCATGACCTTGTGCGGATACGGCCTTCGATGAAGAGCTGTGTTCCCTTCTTGACGAATCTTTCGACAACATCCGCGTTGCCTCTCCAGGCCACGATGTTGTGCCATTCTGTGTTTTCCCTTGTCTCGCCGTTGCGGTCCCTGTATCGCTCTGTAGTGGCGAGTGTGAAGGTCGCGACCTTCGCATTTCCTGAATTTCCATCAAGGTAACGTACCTCAGGGTCTCTACCAACGTTACCGATCAGCATTACTTTATTCAATGACATAATATGGTGTGTTTAATAGTTTCTGTTTGCGGTATGGCCCAAAAACTTTGCAAGATAGTGATATTTTCTTATAAAACGGCAGACATTTTCTCCAAATCAGGCTTTTCTCCAGTAAAAATTCCGTACCCGGTCACTGCCTGGTACAGAAGCCATGTCCTGCCCCCTGTATACCTGGCCAGAGGATTTGTCTCTTTCATCCTGTTGATGAATGTGGTTCCGAATGACGGGGACTTGTAATTCGCCTCCAGGATGAACTTCGGCTTCCCAGGGGTGAAGTCGCTGTACGTCAGATCATTCAGCTGTGCGATTGCTGTGGGAATATTATATATAATTATGTCGGCCTCGCGGAAACATTCGCGGAAATCTTCCAGCGGCCTGACGTTTCCGCTGCGAACCGTCCGGTTCATCAGGATGGTCTCCATTCCGAGCGACCTGGCTGCTTCAGCCGCAGCCTTTCCAGCTCCTCCCAGCCCGACAATCAGGCAGACCGGATGCTCTTTCTCCAGTTTGGCCAGCATTTCTTCGATCCACATCCTGACTCCCAGGAAGTCAGAATTGTATGCCTTTACGCCCTCCGGGGTCTTTACCAGCAGGTTTGCTGCCTTGATGGCCTTGCATTCGTCCGAAAGCAGGTCGGCTTTCGCGAATGCAAGCTCCTTGAACGGAGCGGTCACGTTGATGCCGTCATATTCCGCAAGAAACCTGCTGTATGCTTCTTCGAAGTCCGGGGTTTCAATAAGGTCATACGGATATATGCCGTCGTACCCGGCTCTGAAAAGGGCAGGGGAGAGCGAATGGGCTATCGGGTGCCCTATGAGTCCGAAACGCTTCATGAATTTCTCTGTCTTACGGCTTCAAACATAAGGATTGCGGCGGAAACCGATACGTTCAGAGAGTCAAGGCGGCCCAGCATCGGAATCTTGATGTGGGCGTCAGCCGCCTTTCTCCATATATCGGTCAGGCCGGTGGCTTCTGTGCCCATCACGATAGCGGTTCCTCCTTTCATGTCAGTGTCATAATACCACTCCGAGTCCTGGAGCTGTGCCGTGTATATCTTTATTCCGTTGTCCTTCAGCCATCTGATGGTCTCTCCCGAAGTCGCTGTCGCGACAGGGACGGTAAAGACGGCTCCGATGCTTGAGCGTATCAGGTTCGGATTGTACATGTCTGTAAGTGGATCGCAGACGATGACTGCATCCACGCCGGAGGCGTCGGCGCTTCGCAGAACTGCGCCGAGATTCCCCGGCTTCTCCACTGACTCCAGGACCACCACAAGAGGATCCTTCTTCAGCTTAAGGGATTCCAGGCTCATCTCCTTGCACTTGAGCTCAGCTATGATGCCTTCTGTTCCGCCTCTGTATGCAACCTTGTCATAAAGATGCTGAGGTATCTCCACGATCGGGCATGTCATGCCGGTAAAGTTCTCCTCGATGGCTCCCAGCACCTTGTCCAGTTCCTTCTCTGTAATGATGTCACGGCAGATGAACAGGGTGTACGGCTCGAAGCCCGCCTCGATGCAGTGCTGCAGCTCGCGCCTGCCCTCGACCACGAACAGTCCCTTCCTCTTCCGTACCTTTGACTTCTCCTGCAGCTCCAGCAGACCCTTGATCTTCGGATTCTGAGCCGATGTTATATCTTCAACTTTCATAATTCTTATAATCCAATGTAAAAATAGAAATTTTAGTACATCTTGGCAAGATAGTCTGCAAAGAAATAGTCGTATATTCTGTATGTCCCATCATCACATGTCACAATATCGTTCTTCATAAGCGGCTTTAAGGCCGCCTGGACCGAGCTTGCGGATACAAGACGATGTTTTCTTACAAACTCCGAAGATGTGATTCCTTCCACTTTCTTCTCCTTGGCTATTGCATAGAGGATCTGCTTCTGTTTCGGAGCGAGGGAGTACAGGATTGCCTGAAACCTGTCTTCCTGGGCATATATGATGTTTTCCCACGCTATGTCTATGTATTCAGGCGTACATTTCATGCCTTTTTCTGTCAGTGCGAAGAGCTCGTTCATCATCATCTGCATATACCATGTGCATCCGTCGAACATCCTGTATATCGTTTCCGCAACGGTCTTGTCCAGGAACTTTCCTCTTTCGGCAAACAGCTTTCCGGAAAACTGCGTGTAGGTGTCCATCGGTATAGGCTTGAGGCTTTGGCTTATCACGCTTTGAAAGAAAGGCTTTGCCGGTGAGTAGAAGATATCAGTCATTGTGTGTCTTTTGCTCCCGCAGAAGATGAATGATGTCCGTGAACATTGCTGTACAAGAGTCCTTATGAATGCTTCCGTGCCGGTTTCGGGATATTCCCTTATCTGCTGGAATTCGTCAATGGCGACGATGCACGGCTTGCCGCCGGCCTCCATGTATTCAAATATTTCCTTTATCGTCCTGTCCGGCTGTTCGATGTCCCCTATGCCAATGTCGAATGAAGGATCGCCTGACAGGCTGTCGATCTTGAATCCGATTCTTAACGACTTCAGGAATGTGAACAGCTTTTCATGCCAGGCCTTTTCGGACCTGACGGCTTTCACGATGCCTTCAGACAGGGCTTTTGCAAATTCGCAAAGGTTCCTGGTGGCATAGATGTCTACATATATCGTCGTGTATCTGCCGTTGATCTCAGGCTGGGCGAATGTATGATGGATCAACCCGCTTTTGCCTATGCGACGAGGGGATATCAAGGCGACATTCCTGCCGTTGATGATGTGTTTGACGAGGGTTTCCGTGTCCTTTTCGCGATCGCAGAAGTAATGTGCTCCGGCATATCTTCCTGTGAAAAACGGATTTATGATCTGGTCTTTTTCCATGGCGGATTCATTTTATTGCAAATATAATAATTATGTTTACAATAAAATGAATCGTGCCGAATTATTCATACCATTTCTTATACATCAGATAATGCACGGCATTGTCATGGGCCTTGGCAGTTACGGCCTGAGAACCGTCCTTTATCTTCCTTGCAGGGATTCCTGCCCATATGCCCGGCTCCAGGGTCTGGTTCGCCGGAACCACCGCTCCTGCAGCTATGATCGTTCCGTCAGGCACAATGGTGTTGTCCATCACGATGGCTCCCATGCCGATGATGACGTCGTTTCCGATGATGCATCCGTGCACATTCGCGCCGTGTCCGATGGAAACATTGTCGCCGATGATGCACTCCGACTGTTCATATGTCGCATGCAGTACGGCATTGTCCTGTATGTTCACGCGGTCGCCGATGTGGATCGCACCGACGTCGCCACGGAGCACGGCCCCATACCATATGCTGCAGTCGTCTCCGATCTCCACATCTCCTATTATAGTCGCCGTCTCAGCAAGAAACGCACGTTCTCCTATTACGGGCATGTCGCCCTTCAGTTCTTTGATGATTGCCATTCTACGATAATTTAATATCCATACCAGGTGGCAGGTTCGTTCAGGATTGCAAATATGAATACAATATATTTACAATGCAAATATTGTTCTTGCAGAGATCGATGCGACACCTTGGAGCATGATGAAGCTAGATTCTAGGTTTCTGGAATGTGCTGATCAGGATTGATATCAGGTAGATGATAAGGCCATAGATCAGAGGTATGAGGGCACATCTGATGCCTCCGCATGCTACTCCGAAGGGCATGTCGCTCCATTGCTGGACCAGACCGAAAATCTGGTATGATGTTATGAAGACGAAGGCCAGTGATGCGATGAGAGCACCGAATCCGAGATCCCTGACCCATGCGGGCGCCTTCCATGCTGCGATGAATATGCCTATCAGGAACAGGGTCAGTATACTCATGTATCCGGCTCCTCCGTTGATGAAGAAGTGCATTATGGAATGTCGTGCCGGGATGTCGACCTGAACTGCCTCCACTGCGGCAGCGTGAGCCAGCGTGTCTACGGCCTGAATGATTTTAGTTGTGTCCATGTTTATTTGAGATGAATCTTTGCTATGATGAAGTCCTCCGGTTTTTCCTTCAAGACAGTGGTTATCTTTGCCTTAAGCTCTTCCTGCATGTTGTCGAGAATGTCAGGGTTAAGGATTGCATATATGGTCTTGCCCTTTATGGCCTTGAACGAACTTACGAAAGGATGGGTGTTCGGAGTGCCGGGGGAGAACCATGTCCATTTCCCTTTTCTGCATATTCCGTAATATTCGTTTAACGTCTGGTCCTGAACGGTCACTTCGGCAAAGCCGTATTTTCCGTCAATAACATACCTTTCTACCAGCCCGAACGGTTTCGACATCATTTCCATTGCCGCTTCCATCGAATTGTCATGAGTATAATAGCTGTCATTGATTTCAAACTCTCCCAGATCGATGTCGATATGCTCCCTGACCTTGCCTTTGCGGTATTGCATCACCGTGCTTCTGGTTCCGTCAATAAACAGCACGTCCTTTCCGGACCGGGTGAATATCGGGACATTAAGATCAAGATAAAGGACTTTTGCATCGGTCGGGAGAAATGTAGTGGAGTCATTGTCCTTCCATAATCCGATTCTTCCGGGCCTTCCGCTTCCGTATCCGTACCATGACAGCCTGCCTTCCTTTGTCATCCATCCTTCAAATCCGGCATCTTCAATCTTCTCCGAGCTGATCAGGGTGCCGTCAGGCCTATAACATGCGGCTACATCCGGCAGTGTGTAAAACACATGGATATTACCATCATATAACTGTGTATTCAATGTCATCTGATCTTCATTTTCAGTCGAACCGATCGAATTCATGAATTTTCCGTCCAGAGAATATCTGTAAATCCTGTCCTGACCGGGATCGGGCAATATGAATGCATCTTCCGTTACGATGATCTCTGGGCCGATGGAATGTATCGGAACATCAGGAACAGGACAGTAACCGTGCTTGCACCATATTTCACTCCGTAGCATGTTGACCGTATCGGATGCCAGAGGAACAAGCTCGATTTCTGAAATGATTTCTGTAAAAGGTACATGGGAATCTACCTTTTCAAAGACAACCTGAGCTTTGGCTCCGATAGCCAGAAAGCATGTCGCTGCGATAAACAGAATAGTAATGTTCGTTTTCATGATAATGTGATCTGGTTTTGGCAAATATATGCTTAGTGTGTAAGAAATGCCAATTCAAATCCCATCAAACGGTTTTTAAATCCCATAAAACGAGGATTTGACGTGTTTCTTATATGGGTTGTACAAATATAATTGATAATTTTGCAATGCAATTATGATAAATGTCTGGATGAAGAAAATAGTAATGATCGTACTTTATTGGGTGTTGGCGGTATTTATAATAGCCTTTGTGCTCTGGCGCGCAGGCCTATCGTCATGGGAGCCTGTTCTGATGGCTCTTCTCTTCATTCCCGGATGTATAACCCTGAAGTTCATCTTGCCGAAGATCTCATTCCGCAATCTGCGTGAGGGTCTTCTGAATGTTTTCTATATCCTATGTGCTGTCGTCCTTACGGTGATGCTCATGCTTATGATCATGCAGCTGCATCTGAATGTTGACGGGATCTATCAAAGTGAGCAGATCAATCCGATACTTGTCAATCCTTTGTTCATAGCCTCAGTAATGCTGGTGCTCACTCTGGGTGACAGGCTTCTGTCACGATACTTCAAGTCTGACAGCGCATCAGATTCACATCAGATCACATTCACCTCCGATTACAAAAAGATCACTCTTGATGTTAAGGAAATCAAGTATATAGAATCTCACGATACCGAAGTCTGGTTATATGCAACGGAGGACCGTCTCTTCCGCAACAGGACCGGCATAACCCAGTGGGAAAATCTTCTTGGAGAAGATTTTGTCCGTGTGCATCGCTCTTATCTTGTCCGCCGTGACGGAATCATGACCACTGACTTGGAGCATATCATCCTCAGCGACAATACTGAAATCCCCGTTTCGAAAACCTTCAGAAAGAATCTGTTGTCTGATTCGAGTCACTAGAACAAGTGGCAGAATGCAAACAGCAGACAACTCTGATGAACTGTCTGCTGCTTGTAATTAGCCTGCTCTGCCGGACTTACTGATTCTTCGGTCTCATCTGAGGGAAGAAGAGTACATCCTGGATGGTAGGGGAGTTGGTCATGAACATTGTCAGACGGTCGATTCCCATTCCGAGTCCTGATGTCGGAGGCATACCGTACTCGAGCGCGCGCACGAAGTCCATGTCGATGAACATCGCCTCGTCGTCTCCCTTGTCCTTCAGCTTGAGCTGGTCCTGGAAGCGCTCGTACTGGTCGATAGGGTCGTTGAGCTCGCTGTATGCATTGGCAAGTTCCTTGCCGCATACGAAGAGCTCGAAGCGCTCTGTGAGCTCAGGATTCGTGCGGTGGCGCTTTGTAAGAGGAGACATCTCGACAGGGTAGTCTGTGATGAATGTAGGCTGAACGAGATGCTTCTCGCAGTACTCTCCGAAGATAGCGTCGATGAGCTTGCCCTTTCCGAATGAAGGGTCTGTCTCCACATGGAGCTTCTTGCAGGTCTCGCGGAGCTCGTCCTCAGACATGCC
>JAFTYS010000138.1 GCA_017461285.1 Bacteroidales bacterium
GCTGGCGGTAAGAACTTCACTATCGCTGCAGGTACATATGACGTATACCTTGACGAGACAAACGCTAAGGCATGGTTCATCAATGACGGATCATATCCTGGCGGCGGTGAAGCACCAGTGGCTGCAGAATGGGGTCTTATCGGTTCCCTTGCAGCTTGCAACAGCTGGAGTGTGAACATTCCTCTCTTCATCGATGGCGACTATATGGTTGCAAAAGGCGTAGTATTCGCGGAAGGTGACCAGTTCAAGTTCAGAAAGGGCGAAACCTGGGGTACTGAGGTCGTTTACGAGGGCACTGTAATGCCAGATGCAGAGTATGCTTGTGCAGCAGGTAGCGGAAACTCGACAATCGGTGCAGCCGGTACATACGATGTTTATCTTGCACAGTCGCTTGATAAATTCTATGTAATGACTCCTGGAAAGACTCCTGCAGATGCCGGAGAGGCTGTTGTTACTTATGTTGACCCTTCTGCAGAGTCATTCGTAGTCGGTTTCTCAGGAAGCGCAATCGGTTGGGATGATCCATCTTTCGACACCAACGACCGTGCGGCTTTCATCAGCAAGAATGTTACAGACGAGAAAACTTTTGCCGGTACATATGAGTTCAAGCTCGAAGGACTTGCAGTTTCTGAAAATGATGAAATCAAGGTTCGTATCAACGGACAGTGGATCGGAGTAGGCGGTGCTACCGTAGAAGGTCTTACTGTGACCGGAACCGATAACTTCATTGCTGGTGAGACCGGTACTTACACAGCAGTCATCACATTCGCTTGGGACGGCACTACGCACTCAGATGTGAAGGTTGTCTTCTCTAAATAGATTCTTAAACCAGCGGCCCCTGACCGGACCGCTGGTTTCCAATAATAACATTTAATTGTAAATCGGAATCATGAAAAGAATTCTCTTTGCTTTTGTTTCTGTTCTGGCTGTTATCGCTGTAGGCTGTAACCCGGTAACAGAGGAAGTGACTCTTAAAGTGACACCGTCGCAGATAAATGTGGAAAGCACTTCGATCACAAAGATGCTGAGTGTCACATCTTCCGGAGCGTGGACCATGACGCAGACTCCTGACACAGAATGGTGTGCTCCTGAAATGACATCAGGAAAGGGAAGCGCAAGCTTCAAGGTGAATATTGCAGTAAACCGCTCTGCTGAAGAAAGGCGGGCTGAACTTGTGTTCTCTGCAGCAGGCTGTGACGATGTGACGGTTGCAGTGACACAGGCTGCAGGAAACGGCAGCGGTGCTGATGAAGAGTATGGTGATTTTTATCCTGATGAAGCATCAGGCATAAGCGTGTCTCCGGCATATCCTAGTGCCGATGAGTCATGCACAATCAAGTTTTCGGCTCCGTCCGATTCGGAACTCTATGGCTATGCAGGAGATATTTACGTGCATCTTGGAGTAATAGTTGAAGATGAATGGACATTAGTTCCATTTGACTGGAGTGTCAACAATGACAAGTGCAAGATGACGAAGAATGCGGAGGGTGTATATGAACTTCAGCTTGCCCCTTCAATCCGTGAATTCTTCCAGAGCGGCGATACTCCTGTTACAAAAATCGCTATGGTGGTACGTTCTGATGACGGCACGAAGCAGACACGTCCGGATCAGTTCTGCTCTGTAAAGGATGATACTTATGTACAGGAAGAGTTCACTCCTGATCAGGTCGTGAGGCTTCCGATGCCTTCCGGTGTAAGGCATGGCATAAACTGCAGCGAAGACGGCTCTGTTACATTCGTTCTTTATGACAAGGACAAGGATGGAAAGTATCACAGCTATTGCTATATCGTAGGTGACTGGAATGACTGGACACGTGTAAGTGAAGGCGCAATGAACAGGGATGATGCTGCGGGCTGCTGGTGGATAACCCTCGACGGCTTCGACGCTGACAAGGAGTACCGCTTCCAGTACCGTCTCGGAAATGCTTCGGGAAGCGACACGTATGTGAGCGACCCGTATACCGAGATCGTTTATGATCAGTGGAATGACCAGTATATAGATGGCGTACCAGCCTTCCCTGAAGGAGCGAAGGCTCTTGTTTCAGCTTTCCAGATAAACCGTCCTTCATACAGCTGGAAGCATTCTGACTTCAGGGTCGAGGACAAGCATGACCTTGTGATCTACGAGATGCTTTTCCGCGACTTCACCAAGTCGCAGGACATCGAAGGAGCCATGGCGGAGCTCGACTACATCGAGAATCTTGGTGTGAACGCCGTGCAGCTCATGCCTGTACAGGAATTCGACGGCAACCTCAGCTGGGGATACAACCCTAACCACTGGTTCGCCCTTGATAAGTATTACGGAACACGCGAGGAATACAAGGAGTTCGTCGACGAGTGCCATGCAAGGGGTCTTGCAGTGATTGTGGACGTCGTATATAATCATGCTACCGGCTCGCATCCATGGGCGAAGATGTGGTGGAACGGCAGCGCTACAGCTGAGAACAATCCGTTCTTCAATGTGACACCGACCCACCCATACAATGTATACCATGACATGAACCATGAAAACGCCATGGTCAAGGAGCATGTGAAGAGGAGCCTCGAGTATCTGCTTACAGAGTATGATGTGGACGGATTCCGCTTCGACCTCACAAAGGGATTCACCCAGACAGATTCTGGCGGAGACAACGGCGATGTGGCGAAGTGGGGACGATACGATCAGTCGCGCGTGGACATCCTCAAGGGATATGCCGACCATATCTGGTCTGTGAACGACAATGCAGTCGTGATCTTCGAGCATCTCTCTGACTGGGATGAGGAGAAGGTCCTCGCCGAGCACGGAATGCAGCTCTGGAGGAACGTGAACCACGAATACCGTTCTGCAGTAGGCGGCGGCACAGGCAACTTCACCAACATGTATTCAAATGCTCCTTTCGGAGGATTCGTAGGATATATGGAGAGCCATGACGAGGAGCGTCTCTGCTACGGAGCTGCAGGATCTTCAGACGGGACATGGGGCATCTGCGGAACTATGACAAACTGGTCATCTGATGTGACCATGTCTGCCGACGGTCCTTTCTTGGTTGCAAAGAATGTCACATTTACTGCAGATGATGAGTTCAAACTCAGATATGCAGGCGATTGGGGACGCAACTACGGAACTTCGACTGCTGGATATAAACTTCCTCTCGGAACCGGATATAAACTTTCGTCTAACGCCCAGAACATGAAGGCTCCTGCCGCAGGTTCATATGATGTGTATTTCTGTGAAGGAGTCGAGACAATCTGGATGATGACTCCGGGGCAGCGTCCTGAAGAACCGGATGTGGAGGTGTCGGATGAAGATGCCCTTACGGTCGCAATGCGCCGTGCAGGTGCATCTGCAGCGTTCTTCCTTACTGTTCCTGGTCCGAAGATGATCTGGCAGTTCGGCGAGATCGGATATGACTATACGATCGAGCATAACGGCCGTACCGGTGAGAAGCCTGTCGTTACAGACGAATATATGGCTGATCCTGCACGCAAGGGTCTCTATGATACATATGCTACTCTCCTGAAGTTCCGTCGTGAGAACCCTAGGTTCTTCGACAAGGATGCAAAGTTCGAGTGGACACCTTCCGGCGCTGTCAAGAAGATCACATGTACTGTGGACGGAAAGAAGTTCCATGTAGTTGGAAACTTCGGCAAGACTTCAACGACTTATACCGTGCCTTCAGGTTCATGGACCGATTATTTCAACGGAGGCTCGGTTTCAGGCAGCGTGACCTTGAAGCAGGGAGAGTTCAGGCTCTTGACAGATTTCTAGAATCCGCTATATTTGCAAAGAAATAAACAAAAACTATATGAAACTTAATTTAAGCATAGAATACAGGACAAGCTGGGGCGAGGAACTCGTCCTCTGTCTTGGCGGAAAGCGCTATCCTCTCTCATATGTGGCTGAGGGTATCTGGAAGGGCGAAATCGCCCGTTTCAATCCGGCAAAAGCTTCCGAGTATACATATGAAGTGGTACGTGACGGAGTGACCGTACGCACAGAGTGGAAGAAGCATCTTCTCGTACTTCCTGAAGGAACAAAGGCAAAGGAAGTGAATGTATATGACAGATGGAACGACCGTCCTGCGGACGCTCCGTTCTATTCATCTGCATTCACAGATGCAATCTTCGGCAGGAAGGCAGCCAAGGCTGCTCCTGCCAAGGACGCAAACGTCGTTCTCCAGGTTTCAGTACCATCCCTCCGTCCGAACGAAGTTCTTGCCCTTGCCGGCAGCGGCAAGGCATTGAAGGAATGGACAAAGGTCGTTCCTTTCGATGAGACCGATTTCCCTGTATGGACCCTCCAGCTCAATGTGACCGAGCCTTTTGCATACAAGATTCTTGTGGCAGACAGGAAGACCCTCGAACCCGTTGCTTGGGAAGACGGCGAGAACAGATGGTTCCTCAATGTTCCTGAAAAGGATGAGGTTACGGTAGAGGCAGATGCACAGGTCCGTTTCAGCGGACGTGACTGGAAGGGCGCAGGTACTGCGATTCCGGTGTTCTCCCTCCGCACGGAAGATGACTTCGGAGTAGGTGAGTTCTACGACCTCAAGAAGATGGTTGACTGGGCTGCTTCTACAGGCCAGAGCATCCTCCAGCTTCTCCCTATCAACGATACTACAATGCTCCACACTTGGGAGGACTCATATCCGTACAATCCTAACTCGACATTCGCCCTTCATCCTCAGTTCCTTCATCTTCCTGCAGTGGGTGTGAAGGTTGATGATGAGTACAAGGCTCTCCAGGCCGAACTCAACGCTCTCGAGCAGATCGATTATGAGCGCGTGAACAACCTCAAGAACGAGCTTCTCCGCAAGGCGTTCGCTAAGACATTCAAGAAGCTTTCGGCTACAGAGAAATATCAGAAGTTCGTCGAGACCAACGCTTCATGGCTTCTTCCATACGCGGCATTCTGTGTCCTCCGCGACCAGAACGGCACCCCTGATTTCACACAGTGGAAGGGATATGCGAAATACAGCAGGAAGAAGATCGCCGCATTCTGCGAAGAGAACCGCGCGGACATCGACTTCTGGTGCTTCGTGCAGTACCATCTCGACCTCCAGCTCTCGGAAGTGTGCGCATATGCCCATTCGAAGGGAGTTATCTTCAAGGGTGACCTTCCTATCGGAATCAGCCGCACAAGCGTTGACGCATGGCTCTACCCTGATCTCTTCCATATGGACTCACAGGCAGGTGCACCGCCTGATGCATTCTCTGCCGACGGACAGAACTGGGGATTCCCTACATACAACTGGGAGAAGATGGCGGAAGACGGATTCGCATGGTGGAAGTCACGCCTTGCCAAGATGTCGGAATACTTCGATGCATTCCGTATCGACCATATACTCGGATTCTTCCGCATATGGGAGATCCCTATGTGGACTAAGAGCGGCCTGAACGGCTACTTCAATCCGGCGCTTCCTTTCCCTGCACACGAACTCCAGAGCCAGGGATTCGACGTCAATGACTTCGACCTCTTCCTCCAGGATCCGCGTCAGGAAGGATATTACCATCCTAAGATCGGAGCTCGCGACACCAACTCATACAGATGTCTGGATGCATACCGCCGTGCGGCATTCGACCGTCTCTACGATGATTTCTTCTATCGCCGCAACAACGAGTTCTGGAAGGACAAGGCCATGATGAAGCTCCCTGCCCTCCTCGATTCGACTGGAATGCTAGCATGCGGAGAGGACCTTGGAATGATCCCTGCGACAGTGCCTCAGGTGATGTCTGATCTCAGGATTCTTTCTCTTGAGATCCAGCGCATGCCGAAGTCTATCCATGACAATTTCGCGAACCCTGCATGGTATCCTTACCTTTCGGTATGTACGACTTCGACCCACGACATGAACCCTATCCGTGCATGGTGGGAGGAGGACCGTCAGGTGACAGAGCAGTTCTGGCATGAGATGCTCGGCGGTCATGGAGACGCTCCATACTATTGCGAGCCTTGGATCTGCCGTCAGATCCTCGACCAGCACCTCTGGTCTCCGGCCATGCTGACAGTGCTTCCTCTTCAGGACTGGCTCTCTATGGACCCTGCGCTCCGTCGTCAGAATCCTAATGAAGAACGTATCAACGTCCCTGCAAACTCACGCCACTACTGGCGCTACCGCATGCATCTGACTGTCGAGAAGCTCGCCTCAGCAAGCGAGTTCAACGAAACTCTCAGCGGCATGATCGCAGCCTGCGGCAGAAAATAGCAGTTTGGTCCGAGGATTGCCTAGAGGTCCGTTAGTAATTTAGAATAATTATAAACGGACTGATATGGACAGGATAAAGTATATCATAGCATCGCTTGTGCTGACATGCATGGGCGGTGCTTTTATTTCCGCCCGATGCGGAGAAGCCGTCATCGCCCTGCGTAACCTGAACCCCGGTTATGAAGTGCGTGGAACAGTGGTTGATGACCTGGGACCTGTTGCCGGTGCCGCCGTGGTGGAGAAAGGTACTTCGAACGGTACCTCCACCGACCTTGACGGACGGTTTTCCCTGATGGTTTCCGGACCGGAGGCTGTTGTGGAGATAAGCTGCATCGGATATGCCGGCCAGGCTTACGAGGCCGGTTCCCTTCCGAAGGTGATAACGCTGAAGGAAGATTCGGAATATCTGGACGAGATAGTGGTCATCGGCTATGGAACGGTGAAGAAGGATGACCTTACGGGATCCGTTTCGGCGATCAAGGCAGAAGACGTCAACCGAGGGGCTGTCACCAATCCTCAGGACATGCTCAAGGGCAAGGTGGCGGGCCTCCTGGTCACCCCTGGTGACGGAGGCCCCGGATCCGGTTCCCGGATCCGCATCAGAGGCTCTGCCTCGCTGAATGCTTCCAATGACCCTCTGATAGTCATCGACGGCGTGCCGATAGCCCAAGGGGCCGGCGGCGCCATGTCGAATCCCCTCGACCTTCTGAACCCCAATGACATCGAGTCGTTCACGGTACTGAAGGATGCTTCGTCCGCAGCGATCTACGGCTCGCGTGCATCAAACGGTGTCATCATAATCACCACCAGGAAAGGCGTTGGAAACAAGCCTCAGGTCAGCTACACCGGCTCGCTCAGCCTCCAGCATGCCTCCAGGAAAGTGCCTGTGATGTCTCCCGGAGAGCTGGTTGACTTCTATGCCGCCACCTTCCCTGTCGGAACGGACACAGGCAACCGCATAAAGGAACTGACAGGAGACGCCAGGACCGACTGGCAGGACCTTGTCTTCCGCACTGCGCTTTCTACCGAACATAACGTAAGCGTGCGCGGAAACTATGACAGCCGCATGCCTTACCGTGCATCCATCGCCTACATCGGCCAGCAGGGAACCTTGAAGGAATCCAGGTACGACAGAGGTACCATGGAACTGAGTGCATCTCCGAACTTCCTGGACAAGCACCTTACTCTGGATGCGAATGTCAAAGGAGTATACTCATATTCAGATTATTCTGACGGAGGCACTGTAGGCAAGGCGGCTTTCTTCAATCCTACCGCAGACCCGTACTGGCGCAATCCGGACGGAACGATAGACTATATGACGACGAACGGATTCTGGAACTACGGAAACGGCAGGGGAGAGGGGTTCAGCCCTAACACCCTGGCCGGTCCGAGCCCGCTGTCGATGCTGTATGACAGCACGAGCGATGCGAAGTCTTCGCGCTTCATCGGCCGTCTGGCTGTGGATTACAAGATCCATGGCTTCGAAGCCCTCAGCCTGAATGTCAGCGCCGGTCTGGACATCACGCAGACAAATTCATACAGCGGGGTGCGTCCCGGTTCATTCCAGGCCTATACCGACACCGAAAATCTTGGCATAGGACAGCATACGCGAGGGGTAAGCATAAGCCGCAGCCAGGTTCTGGAAGCATATGCGGACTATAATGAGACGTGGGGAAAGCACAATCTTGACGTCATGGCCGGTTACTCGTGGCAGAACAACTGGTGGGGAAGCAGATATGTGGACTACTTCAACGTAACAAATGAAGTCAAGCTTCTGCCGGGCCAGACCGCAGAATCCAGATACACATGGTCATACGCGGAAAACTATCTGGTGTCGTTCTACGGACGCGTCAACTACTCGATAGATTCGAAATATGTCTTCACGTTCACAGCCCGCGGTGACGGGTCGAGCAAGTTCGCCAAGGCCTACAGATGGGGATTCTTCCCTTCGGGAGCCTTTGCATGGAACATAAAGCGCGAGCCTTTCCTGGCTGATGTGAAGGATGTCACGACGCTCAAGCTGCGTCTGTCCGCAGGACTTACAGGACAGCAGGACGGCATCGGAAACTATGCCCATCTGGCACTCTACAACATATACATCGATTCATATCACAAATATGACATGGGAGACGGCAGGTACATGGGCATGCTGGGACCGCAGGCATATGATCCTACGATCAGGTGGGAGACCACGATGACATGGAACCTCGGAATCGATTACGGATTCTTCGGGGAGCGGCTCAGCGGAAGCATCGACGCCTATATCCGCGATACGCGTGACCTTCTGAATTCGGTACAGATACCGATGGGTTCGAACTTCGGCAACAAGCTGATGACCAATGTCGGTTCGATCCGCAACAAGGGACTGGAGTTCTCGATAACCGGAGTGCCTGTTCAGACCGGAGACTGGAGCGTCCAGGTCGGCTTCAACGGAACATTCCAGAGCACAGTCTTCACGAAGCTGAATCCTACCGAAGACAGGAACTACTATATCGAGACGGGAACGATATCCAAGGGAACCGGAGGATATCTCTGCCGCCAGATGGTGGGCTATGCTCCATACACTTACTATCTGTACAAGCAGAAATATGACTCCGACGGAAGGCCTCTGCAGAACGAATTCGTGGACCTGGACGGCGACGGAGCCATCACCGAAGGCGACAGGTACATGACTGGAAAGAGCGCATCACCAGACTTCTATTACGGTCTCAATCTGAAGATCACATACAAGGACTGGGATTTCGGTCTGAACGGCCACGGCTCGGCAGGAACATGGGTGTTCAACGATTTCGCGTCAGCCAATTCGACGGCATCGCTTGACCTGAATTCCGGTGCGCTTCCGAACCAGGCTAAACTTGTCAGGAAGACCGGCTTCACAGCACCTAACAGCGGTCAGCAGTGGTATTCTGATTACTTTCTCGAGAACGCCTCGTTCTTCCGCCTTGACGACATAAATTTCGGATACACGTTCAGGGGCATAGGACGCTGGGAGACAGACATACGCGTCGGAGCCGGAGTCCAGAATGTCTTCGTCCTGACCGGATACAGCGGAATGGATCCGGAGACCGTTTCGGAAAACGGAATCGACAATACAATGTGGCCTCGTCCGAGGACATGGTCATTACGGGTAAACGTAAATTTCTAGAATCATGAAACGATATATATACATAATGATTGCAGCAGCGTCGATGAGCGCCTGCGTCGGCGATCTTGACACCCTTCCGCTGAACAGCACGGAACCTGTCGTGGAATATGTCTACGGCAATTCCGAGGATGCATATCTCCAGGGTCTGACGCGCCTGTACTTCCAGTTCGTGACCAACGACCTTACCGACCTGCAGCAGATGGACGGAGGTGCATCGGAGATCCTCCGCGCCTTCTGGTCCGTCCAGGAGACCACCACGGACGCGGCCAAATGCTCATGGGAAAACGATGCATGGGTCCGCGCCCTTAATACCAACACATGGAACGAGACCCAGAACGATGCGGTCTACGCTGTCTATGTCAGGACCATGCAAGGCATAGCTCTGGCTAACGAATACCTTCGCCAGACGACCCCTGCAAAGCTCAAGGACAGGGGAGTGTCCGCAGACCTTGCAGCCAGGATAGAAGGCTTCAGGGCGGAGGCCAGGTTCATAAGGGCATATCTCTACTGGATGGCTCTGGACTGCTTCGGAAGCGTGCCGTTCACTACGGAGAATTCTCCTTTCGGAGGCACATATTTCCCTACACAGGCCCCTCGCGCAGACATTTTCGCTTTCTGCATCACGGAGCTTGAATACCTCCGTTCTGATGAAAGCCCGATGCCGGAACCGGGGACCCTGTATCCGCGCGCGGATAAAGGGTCCGTCTCCGGCCTTCTGGCACGCATGTACCTGAATTCCAAGGTATATACAGGAGTCGAAAGATGGTCTGAAGCCAAGGCCGTATGCGAGGATATCTTCTCGATGAGATACAGCCTCTGCCCGGATCAGGCGGCACTTTTCAGGGGAGACAACGGAGAAAGCCAGCAGGCTCGCTCCGAGATGCTCTGGGCCGTTTCATACAACGCGGAGAAGACCCAGTCGTACGGAGGCACGTCATACATCCTGAGCGCTACCCTGGCCTCGACCGACATAACTGACCAGTCGAGGCCGAACGGCCAGCGCAACGGATGGGCCGGCCTGCGCGTTCCGTATGAATACGTCTCGCGCTATTTCAACGTCAGCGGACAGGACTATGAGACTGGAGCATATGATGTTGCCGACGCCCGCGGAAAGGTATTCTACATCAAGGGCAGGTCCGAGTCCATGGACGGGGCTCTATACTCCTTCATGAACGGATGGTCATGCCTGAAATTCAATAACATACCATACGGACAGACAGACCAGTCATACCTGCCTGTATCGGCGGTGAAGGCATTCTCGGACGTCGATTTTCCGATGATCCGACTGGCTGAAGTGTACCTGATCTATGCGGAGGCATGCATGAATCTTGGAGAAGGCGCGACGGCGATTCCGAAGATCGCTGAACTTTCGCAGCGGGCCGGCGTCGCCCCGCCGGCAGAGATCACGGCGGATTTCCTTGTTGCCGAGCGTGCCAGGGAACTCATGTGGGAAGGCCATCGCCGTACAGACCTGATCAGGTTCGGTCTGTACGAATCTGCGGAATACCTGTGGCCGTATAAAGGCGGGGATTCATTTGCCGGCCAGGCATTCCCTTCCTACAAGCTCATCTTCCCGATTCCTCCTACTGAACTGGCCGCCAACGACCTCCTCGTACAGAATCCGGGATACTAGTATCAGTATCTGATTATCAGTACTTTAATTCAGGGAGCCTGCTGTAGTCCGCAGCAGGCTCCCTGTTGTGTTTCGTCCGGAAAATCCTGCAGTTCGTCATGCATATGCCACATTTTGGCTCTTATATTTAAAAATATAAGAGAAAATTCGTATATTCGTCAGATTTGTAAGCAAGTGAGTAAATACAGAATAAAGTTATGAAGATATTTAAATTGTTTTTGATGGGTACATTAGCCGCTGCCGCTCTGGTGTCATGTACGCGCGGAGGGGATCTTCCGGTGCCTGAGGCACAGCTTGAAGAGTGTGTATATCTTGGCGACAAGACTGAGTTTTCAGTATGGGCTCCTGATGCGGAAGCCGCACAGCTGAGGCTTTATCATTCCGCTTCCGACGAGGCAGCATTCAAGATCGTCAACATGAAGAAGTCAAAGGACGGTCTCTGGAAGGCTGTGGTAAAGGAAGATGTGAAGGGCGCATTCTACACATTCCAGGTGCAGAAGGACGGCAAGTGGCTTGAAGAGACAGCCGGCATCGCAGCAAAGGCTGTAGGCGTGAACGGAATGCGCGGAGCAGTGATCGACTGGACTGAGACAGATCCGGAGGGATGGGCGGAGGACAAGAGTCCGAAGGTGAAGCCTTCAGACATCATCGTCTACGAGCTTCAGCACAGGGACTTCTCGATCCATCAGACTTCGGGAGTCGCAAGCAAAGGCAAGTATCTCGCCCTCACCGAGCATGGAACAAAGAATCCTGACGGTCTTGCAACCGGCATCGACCATCTCAAGGAACTCGGTGTGACATATGTCCAGCTGCTTCCTTCGACAGACTTCGCTACGATCGACGAGACCCGTCTCGAGGACAACCAGTACAACTGGGGATACGAGCCTCTCAACTACAATGCAGTGGAGGGATCGTTCTCTACCGATCCATACGATCCTGTGACCCGTATCAGGGAATTCAAGCAGATGGTCCAGGCACTCCATAATGCCGGCATCAGGGTGATTCTGGACGTGGTATACAACCATACGACAAATGCAGCGAACACTGGTTTCGAGCGCACCATGCCGGGCTATTTCTACCGCATGCGCGAGGACGGAACCTTCTTTGACGGCTCGGGATGCGGCAATGAGACCGCTTCGGAGCAGGCCATGTTCCGCAAGTACATGATCGAGTCCCTCGAATGGTGGATGAAGGAATACCATATCGACGGATTCCGTTTCGACCTCATGGCCATCCATGACATCGACACAATGAACGAGATCAGCGAGCGCCTCCATGCCATCGATCCGGATGTCGTGATCTACGGCGAAGGATGGGCTGCCCAGTCTCCTGCATATCCTGCAGAGAAGATCGCCCTCAAGGCGAATACATACATGCTCGACAAGGTCGGTGCATTCAGCGACAACATCCGTGACGCGGTACGCGGCCCTCTCGGATGCGAGAATGCGGGATTCATGGACGGAGTTCCGGGCAACAAGGAGAACGTGGAGTTCGGTATCGCCGGCGGAGTAGAGCATCCGCAGGTAAGCGTGGAGCGTTGGACAAACAATCCTCTCCAGCATGTGAGCTATGTGAGCTGCCACGACGACCACTGTCTTCGTGACCGCCTCGAGGAAGCGACCAAGGCTACCGAGCAGGAGCGCCTCAGGATGGTGAAGCTTGCTCAGACAGCGGTCTATACATCACAGGGAATCCCTTTCATCTTCAACGGTGAGGAACTTTACCGCCACAAGCAGGGCGTGAAGAACAGCTACAACCAGCCTGACTCGATCAACGCCATCGACTGGACATACAAGACGAAATACAACGACCTCGTGAAGTATTATTCGGAGCTTGCAGCCATCCGTCATGCCCACCCTGGCTTCTGTCTCGGCGACGCTGACCTCGTACGCGAGAAGCTCCAGTTCATCGAAACGGACGACCCATGCGTGGTTGCGTTCCGCATCAGCGGCCTCGAGGGAATCGATTCAGCGAAGTCGCTGACAGTTCTCCTGAACGGCTCGAAGAAGAATGTCAAGGTCGAGATTCCGCAGGGTAATTATACAGTCCTTGCAAAAGATGGTCAGGCAGAAGCTGACGGTCTGGGAGCATTCTCGGGCAACATGATGTCAGCTCCTGCAACATCTGCAACGATTCTTGCTGAAATGTAGATTGCCGGTCAAGCCGGCAATGACGGAAAAGTCATCCCCGACCTGATCGTCTCGTCATCCTCGACCTGATCGTCTCGTCGTCCCCGACATGATCGACACGTCATCCCCGACCTGATCGGGGATCCGAAAGAACAAATAATCAAAACAACAGATATGAAGAAGGTAATTTTTGCAATCTGCGCTGCCCTCGTGGCAATTTCCTGTGCACAGACACAGGCTCCCGAGCAGCAGCCTCTTGAAAATTCCGTGGTGTATGAGATGAACGTACGCCAGTACACTCCTGAAGGCACATTCGCTGCCGCACAGCAGGAGCTTCCACGCCTTGCCGAGCTCGGCGTGGACATCGTATGGCTCATGCCTGTCTATCCTATCGGCGTCGAAGGCCGCAAGGGCACCCTTGGTTCATACTATGCGGTGAAGAACTACTGCGACATCAACCCTGAATTCGGAACCCTCGAGGACTTTGACAACTTCCTTGCAGAAGCCCACAGGCTTGGTCTTCGCGTGGTGCTCGACTGGGTGGCCAACCACACGTCTCCAGATGCTGTATGGGTGACAGGACAGGCCCCTGACTGGTATGAGCGTGATGCAGAAGGAAACACGACCTTTACTGCAGACTGGTCCGACACAGCGAACCTCAACTATGAGAACAAGGACGTATGGAAGGGAATGGCTGATGCTATGCGTTTCTGGATGGAGCGCGGCATCGACGGCTTCCGCTGCGACATGGCATGCGAGGTTCCCCTCGAGTTCTGGCAGCAGACCATCGCCGGCCTCCGTGCTGACTATCCTGGAATGTACATGCTTGCAGAAGGCGAGGAGCCTCTGCTCCATTCACTTTCTGACTTCAATGCATCATATTCATGGGAACTCCACCATATGATGAATGCGATCGCCCGCGGCGAGCAGAATATCCCTGAGCTTCTCGCATACCTTGAGAAGGATCAGGCAAGACATCCGGAGGATGCATTCCGCCTCATGTTCACATCAAACCATGACGAGAACTCATGGGCAGGCACCGAGTTCGAGAGGATGGGTGATGCAGCAAAGGTGATGGCAGTCCTCACATTCACTCTTCCTAACGGCCAGCCTCTGATCTACACCGGCCAGGAAATGGGCTGGAACAAGAGGTTCGAGTTCTTCGAGAAGGATCCGGTACCGGCTTGGGAGAAGAACGAGTACTTCGACTTCTACAAGGAGCTCATCGCTATCCGTCATGCAAATCCTGCACTTGCTGCAGGCGAGATGGGAGGAGAATTCGAGGTCGTTTCAGCTGAAGACAGCGTCCTCGTGTTCACACGCACACTTCCTGAAAACAAGGTGACTGTAAAGGTTGAGCTCAAGGCTCCATGGTCTTACGAAATCACAGCAGAGTAATATGAAGAAAATACTTATAGCAATCGCCGCAGCGGCCCTCGCAGCATGCTCGGGCCCAGCATTCGACCCTGCATCCGTAGCAGACGCTTCAGCGGAGCAGGTTACACGCGTGGAACCGCTCTCATGGTGGACAGGCATGAAGATGCCTCTCCAGCTCCTCGTCCAGGGTGAGGGAATCTCACAATATGATGTAGCCATCGAAGGCGGCAAGGGCGTTTCTGTAGAGAAGGTAAATAAGGCGGACAGCCCGAACTATCTTTTTGTGGACGTGAAGATCGCGCCAAACGCAAAGCCCGGCACATATTACATCGTGTTCTCGAAGGACGGCCAGTCTTTCAAGTATCCGTATGAAATCGCGGCGCGTGAGGCAGGTTCGGCTGAACGCAGAGGCTTCACCACTGCGGACATGATCTACCTCATCATGCCAGACCGTTTCGCAAACGGCGACCCTTCGAACGACTCCACTGATGATACCTCTGAGGATGCCGACAGAACCCATGGGAACGGCCGTCACGGCGGTGACATCCAGGGTGTCATCGACCATCTGGATTATATCAGTGATCTAGGCGCGACATATATCTGGACGACACCTTTCCTCGAGGACAACGATCCTCAGGGCTCATATCACGGATATGCAGCTTCGGACTACTACCATATCGACTCGCGCTTCGGTTCGAACGAACTTTATAAGACTTTCGTCGACAAGGCTCGCGAGAAAGGGCTCGGTGTCATCATGGACATCGTTCCTAACCACTGCAGCTATGTGCATTGGTGGATGAACGACCTTCCTTTCAACGACTGGATCCATCAGTTCGATACATATACAGGTACAAATGTGGCCTTCTCTACCAATATGGACCCTAATGCTTCAAGCAAGGACCTCTATATTCAGGAGAGCGGCTGGTTCGTGCCTACGATGGTGGATATGAATCTTGACAATCCTTTCGTTCTGAAGTATTTCCAGCAGTGGGGCATATGGTGGATAGAGTATGCCGGACTCAACGGATTCCGTGTCGACACTTATCCTTACAATGAGAAAGGTCCTGCATCGGAGTGGTGCAAGGCGATTATGGAAGAATATCCTTACTTCAACATAGTAGGCGAGTGCTGGACGGCATCAATTCCTCAGCTTGCCTACTGGCAGGGCGGTAATGCCAATAAGGACGGATTCGATTCGCACCTTCCTTCGATCATGGACTTCCCTCTTCATGATGCGCTTCGCGCAGGCCTTGCCGAGGATAATCCAGGCTGGGGCCAGGGCATGACAAGGGTATATGACATCCTTTCTCATGACTTCGTATATCACGATCTTTCGAAGATGCTCATTTTCCCTGGCAACCATGATACAGCCCGCATCGGTGATGTTGTCGGCAAGAACCCGAACCGTCTGAAGATAGCCATGACCCTTATGGCTACAATGCGAGGCATCCCTCAGATCTTTGCAGGTGACGAGCTCATGTTCGTTTCTTCCAACCCACGTGACATGGGTGATCATCCGGGACTCCGCGTGGACTTCCCGGGCGGATGGCCAGGCGACGAGACCGATCTGTTCACAGCGGAAGGACGTGCCGCGCAGACCCATAATACTGATGGCCTCAAGGTGCCTCAGGGCCAGGCAGCTGACCTCTACGACTATGTGAGCCGTCTCTTCCAGTGGAGAAAGACCAAGGATGTCATCCACAATGGAAAGACTCTCCATTTCATGACCCGTGACAATACCTACGGCTTCTTCCGCTATGACGATGACGACGTCGTCTTCGTGTATGTGAACAATTCGAACGAGCCGAAGAATGTTCCTTGGACATATTACAAGGAGATTTCAGAAGGTCTTGCAGGAGGCGTGAACGTGGTTACAGGCGAGCCTTGCGATGTTTCGGATGCGACTGTAGTCGGCCCTCAGTCAGTACTTGTTGTAGAATATAAAAGGTAGAGATCCCCGGTCAAGCCGGGGATGACGTCATGCCCGACCTGATCGACCCGTCATGCCCGACCTGATCGACCCGTCATGCCCGACCTGATCGGGCATCTCCATGAAACAATAAACAATACGATAAATGAAAAGAATATTATCAGCAATTTCAGCGATCGTCCTTCTTGCCGGCTGCGGAGCAAAGCCGGCCGGCGAAGTTACGGACGTCCAGACCCTCAAGTCCCCTGACGGCGTTCTTGAGATGACATTCCAGCTTACAGCAGAGGGTACCCCTCAGTATGCACTTAATTATGAAGACCAGAAGGTGATCCTTCCTTCAAACCTCGGATTCGAGCTTCGTGGCGTGCTCAAGGCACAGAAGCTCATCTTCAACGAAGACGGCACCATCTCGAAGGAAGACCGCGAACCATGCAACTCATTCTATGACGGCTTCAAGGTTGAAAGCGTGGAGACTGCAACCTTCGACGAGACATGGGAGCCGGTATGGGGAGAGGAAGCTCAGATCCGCAACAACTACAACGAGCTTCTCGTGAACCTCATCCAGCCTTCTACAGAGAGGAAGATGGCGATCCGTTTCCGTCTTTACAACGACGGTCTCGGCTTCCGCTACGAGTTCCCTTACCAGCAGAAGCTCAGCTATTTCGTCATCAAGGAAGAGCTCACCCAGTTCGCTCTCACAGGAGACCACACCGCGTGGTGGGTTCCCGGAGACTATGACACCCAGGAGTACAACTATGTGGAATCACGTCTGAGCGAGATCAGCGCCAAGATGGAAGCTGCCATCAACCCTAACGATTCGCAGACTCCGTTCTCGATCAACGGTGTACAGACATCCCTCCAGATGCGTACCGACAAGGGCCTCTACATCAACATCCACGAGGCTGCTCTTCTCGACTATCCGTGCATGCATCTGGATCTCGATCCTGAAACATTCACTTTCGTTTCTCACCTTACACCTGACGCACAGGGATGGAAGGGCCGCATGCAGACTCCTTGCAACACACCTTGGAGAACCGTCCAGGTCGCTCCTAGCGCAACTGCACAGCTTGCTTCACGCCTTATCCTCAACCTCAACGACCCTTGCGTCCTTGAGTCTACAGACTGGATCAAGCCTGTGAAGTATATCGGAATCTGGTGGGAGATGATCTCAGGCAAGGGTTCATGGTCATACACCAACGACTTCGCTTCCGTACAGCTCGGCGTTACAGACTATGCAAGCGCTACTCCTAACGGCACCCACTCTGCAAACAACGAGAAGGTACGCCGCTATGTGGACTTCGCTGCAGAGCACGGCTTCGACCAGGTGCTTGTGGAAGGATGGAACGAAGGATGGGAAGACTGGGCTAACTGCAACAAGGACTATGTCTTCGATTTCGTGACTCCATATCCTGACTTCGACATCGAGGCTCTCAACAAATATGCTCATTCAAAGGGCGTGCGTCTCATGATGCACCACGAGACATCGTCATCTGTACGCAACTACGAGCGTCATCTCGATCAGGCACTCGAACTTATGGACAAGTACGGATACAACTCTATCAAGAGCGGTTATGTAGGCGATATCCTCCCTATCGGCGAGCATCACTACAGCCAGTCACTCATCAATCACTACATGTATGTCGTGAAGAAGGCTGCTGACCACAAGATCATGCTCAACGGCCACGAGATGGTACGTCCTACCGGTCTCTGCCGTACATATCCGAACCTCATCGGCAGCGAGTCAGCACGCGGTACAGAATATCAGGCGTTCGGAGGCACAATGCCTCACCATGTGACCATCCTTCCGTTCACACGTCTCAACGGTGGTCCTATGGACTATACTCCGGGCATCTTTTTCCAGGATCTTGCATCAGTTACAGACGGCAAGAACAACTCATGGGTTAATGCTACCCTGGCAAACCAGCTCGCTCTCTATGTGACCCTCTACTCTCCTCTCCAGATGGCGGCAGACCTTCCTGAGCACTATGCACAGTTCATGGATGCCTTCCAGTTCATCAAGGATGTGGACATCGACTGGATCCAGTCAAAGTATCTCCTTGCAGAACCTGGCGAGTATGTAGTGATAGCACGTCAGGGCAAGAAGAACGGACAGTGGTTCTGCGGCGGTGTCACCGACGACAACAAGCGTTCGGTTGACGTTCCTCTCCAGTTCCTCGAGCCTGGCAAGACATATGAGGCTACAATCTACCGTGATGCTGATGACGCGCATTACAAGGAGAATCCTCAGGCCTACGTCATCGAGAAGAAGAACGTGACATTCCACGATTATCTTCCTGTCACGATGGCTCCTGGCGGCGGATTCGCTATCAGCTTCGAAGAGGTGAAGTAATCCTCTGACAGATAAACAGAAATCCCTCCGACCGGAGGGATTTCTGTTTTCTATATAGGGGTTACCTATCGTTTAGGAATGTCGACCGATTTTTCGCTCTGACCCTTGAGGTGCTCGGAGAAATAGTCGACCATGCGCCAGTAGAAATACTCGTTCATGTCGCCGAAGCTGTGCCTCTGCTGCGGCAGCATGAGCATGTCGAATCTCTTTCCGGCTCTGATCAGGGCGTTCACTACGCGGGTCGTGTTGCCCGGATGGACATTGTCGTCGATGTCTCCATGGACGAGAAGAAGATGGCCCTTGAGGTTCTTCGCGATCTCCGGATTTGTGCCGATCTTATATACAAAGGTCGTGTCTCCCTTCTCGCTTACGGTCTCCTTTACGCCATGGTGGGTCTCGCTCCACCAGCGGTTGTAGATCGTGTTGTCATGGTTTCCTGCGCATGAAACGGCTACCTTGAAGAAGTCAGGATACTGGCAGATTGCGGCCGTGCTCATGAAACCTCCGCCCGAATGGCCGTGGATTCCGACCCTGTCGATGTCTATGAACGGATGGCGGTTCGCAAGCTGCTCGATCGCATACTTATGGTCGGCCAGAGGATAGTCCCTCATGTTGCCGTAACCGTAGTTGTGGTACCATTTCGACCTGCTCGGATGGCCTCCTCGCTGGCCGACAGATATGACGATGAAACCAGCCTGGGCAAGACGGTCGGTACGCACGCTCATGCGTGTGAACGGATAATATACCGCCTCAACCTGCGGACCAGGATAGACATAGTCCACGATAGGGTAGACCTTGGTCGAATCGAAGTCGAAAGGCTTGTACATGACTCCGTAAAGGTCTGTCACTCCGTCAGCGGCCTTGACCTTGAATAGCTCAGGGAACTTGTAACCGTTGGCGAAAAGCTGGGAGAAATCGCTTTCCTGAATGTTCATGACCTTCTTTCCGGTGTTGTCCAGAAGCACGCACATAGGGACGGTGTTGATCCTCGAATAGTTGTCGACCACGAACTTCGCGTCGTCATCGACTTCGACCTGATGGAAGAAGTCGCCCTGGGTGATCTGGGTAAGCCCGCTTCCGTCGAGGTTTGCCTTGTAGAGATGCTCGTAATACGGATTCTCGTCCGCATTCCGTCCGTTGGCTGTGAAATATACCGTGCGGGTCTTCTCGTCCACCTTCAGGATTTCCTCCACATGCCAAGGTCCCTTAGTGATGCGGTTCTTCATATTGCCCTTGTCGTCGTACAGATAAAGATGTGCCCAGCCGTCGCGTTCGCTCCAGTGGATCAGCTCCTTTCCTCCGGCGAGCGTCTTCAGAGGACGTGTCTCCTGATATGTGTTCATCCTTTCCTCGATCACAGGCACGATGCTGTCCTGGCCGACGGTGTATGAACATATGTCGATGCGGTAGAGGTCGCGGCTGCTGCGGGTCAGGAAGAACCTTTCATCGTCTCCCTGCCATATCGTCGTCCTTTCCTCCATGTCCCTCTGCTTCTGTTCGAGCGGACGTCTTTCCAGCCCGAGGGACTGGTCCTTGTATGCCGATGTCCTGATTTCCTTGCGGCTGTTGTCCTGCATGTCGAAGATGTACAGGTGGTCTACAGGGGCTTCCTTCTCGCCCGGCATCTGGTACTTGTAGGTCTCGAGGGTAGGGCGGGGGTTCGACATCACGTTCAGAACCCAGAGGTCCTTGACGGCGCGTTCGTCAGTAAGGACAGTGACGAAATATCTTGAGTCCGGCGACCACATTCCGTATACCGCGCGCCTCTTTCCGTTGCATAAGGTGTCGGTGTTCACTGTCTTGTAAGGCATTCCGTAACCGAAATCCTTCACTCCGTCGTCGGTGATCTGAATTTCCACGATCGTGGAATCCTTCTCGTCCTTGCGTGCCTTCTGGTAGTCTTCGTAGCTCATCCTGTAGAGGTTGAGGTCCTTCGCATAGACGACGGTCTTCTTGTCTGGGGAGATCGAACCCCAGCTCAGGCGCTTGGGATCCTTTTCCTTGTCCTTCAGATGGGTCAGCGTCTGGGAAGGGTAGTCGTATGAGAAGTAGAAGACTTCCTTTTCCTTCTTTCCTTTTTCGTTCTTTATCTCTTTGGTTGAAGTCACTTCGAAAGTGAATGTCTTTCCGTCTTCCTTGGCCTTGAGGTTGCGGATAGGGAGATGCCGTGCCTCAAACGGGTCCTTGACTATTTCCGTAAGTTGTGCTGCCAGCTCGTCCCTGTCAAACAGCGGGGTCCTGGTCTTTTTCGCCGGGTCCACCACATACCACTGGGTTCCGTCGCTGGTCTTGTACTCGTACCAGAAGCAGTTTCCCTTCTGGAACCAGTGAGGGTCCACGGTTGTCGAGAACAGCATAGTGTTCAGCTTGGATTGTGTAAATTTCTCTGCCTGAAGGTATTCCGGCAGTCTTTCCTGTGCGTAGGCCGCTGCTGCACTGAAAGAAGCAGCGGCAAGAATCATGATCAGAAATCTTTTCATCGGTCTGTCCGTTAAATGTTTTCGGTGATAAATTTACGAATAATTTCATATATTTGTATTCTTATGGACAAGAAGAAGGATTATATAGAGATAAGGGGGGCGAAAGCCCATAACCTCAAAGGTGCGTCGCTGTCGGTTCCGCGCGACAGTTTTGTCGTCGTGACCGGACTCAGCGGCAGCGGAAAGTCCTCCCTTGCATTCGACACCATATATGCTGAAGGCCAGCGCAGGTATATGGATACATTGTCCACATATGCCAAGCATTTCATGGGCATTCTGGAAAAGCCGGAAGTCGAGTCCATCACAGGCCTCAGCCCGATAATCGCCATAGAGCAGAAGACAACGGGAAACAATCCGCGCTCGACCGTCGGAACCATAACTGAAATATACGACTTCCTGCGTCTTCTTTATGCGAGGGCGTCGACCGCCTATTCTCCGCAGACCGGCAGGCCGATGGTCCGCTACAGCGACGAACAGATAGTCTCGCTCATAATGGAGAATTATTCGGGCCGCAGATGCTATCTCCTGTCTCCGGTAGTAAAGGGCCGCAAGGGCCATTACAAGGAGCTCCTCGAGCAGATGCGCAAGAGAGGATATACGCAGGTGCGTGTCGATGGCGAACTTGTGGAACTGAATGAAATCACTGCCCTGGACCGCTACAAGGCCCATTTCATCGAGCTGGTCGTGGACCGTCTCAAGCCTTCGCAGAAGGATGAGAAACGCATCAAGGATTCCGTGATGTCGGCTCTGAACTACGGCAAAGGCTCGCTTGTCATCCTAGACCAGGAGACCGGCGAGATCAACCATTATTCCAAACATCTGGTATGTCCCGATACGGGAATATCTCTGGCGGAACCGGCTCCTCATTCCTTCTCTTTCAATTCTCCGCAGGGATACTGCCCTCATTGCAAGGGTCTGGGAATCATAGTAGACGTCAATATGGACACTATCATTCCGGACCGTTCGGTCTCGATCGCCGATGGCGGCATAGTGCCGCTCGGCAAGATCCGCGAGACCAGGAAGTTTGATGTCATAAGGTCCATCGCAAGGAAGTACAGCTTCTCGCTTTACGATCCGATAGAGGAACTTCCGGACGAGGTGGTGTCTCTGATCGTCTTCGGTTCCGACGAACTTTTCAGAGTGGGGGAGGGAGCGTCTTCCGAGATGGTCAGCTTCGGAGGCATAGTGGATGACATCCATGACAAGATAACATGTCCTGTGTGCGGGGGAACCCGTCTGAACAAGGATACGGAATATTTCAAGATAGACGGAAAGACTATATCCGAAGTGGCTGCGATGGAGATCTCTCAGCTGCGTGACTGGCTTTTCTCTCTGGACGACCTTCTGGACAAGAGGGAAAGCACCATCGCACGAGATATCCTCAAGGAACTCAAGGACAGGGTGCAGTTCCTGCTTGATGTGGGGCTGGACTATCTGTCTCTGGACCGTGCCACAGCATCTCTCTCAGGAGGTGAGAGCCAGCGCATCAGGCTTGCGACCCAGATCGGATCGAAGCTGGTCAATGTGCTCTATATCCTTGACGAGCCTTCCATAGGTCTTCACCAGAGGGACAACCGCAAGCTAATAGCATCCTTGAAGAAGCTTCGCGACGAGGGCAATTCCGTGATGGTAGTCGAGCATGATGCCGAGACCATGATGGCTGCGGACTGGCTTGTGGATGTGGGTCCGGGGGCCGGTGATGCCGGCGGACGCATCTGTTTCAGCGGCCCGCTGTCTTTAGTCGGCATTTCCGGAAGTCCGGAATCCGCTTCGCAGAGTATTGGGGGAAATGCTCCGCAGGATCATGCTTGTCATTCTGAACGAAGTGAAGAATCTTTGCCGGTCATCATGGGACCGTCGACGACGCTGGAGTATCTGCGTGGTGAGAAGACGATCGAGGTGCCGGCCGAGCGCCGTATCGGCAACGGGCTGACCCTGGGAATCAGGGGAGCGCGAGGAAACAACCTGAAGGATGTCGATGTGGACTTTCCGCTGGGAATGCTGATCGGTATCAGCGGAGTCAGCGGCAGCGGCAAGTCTTCTCTGATAAACGAGACCCTGATGCCTGTCCTGAAGAACAAGTTCTACAATGCGAAGATGCAGCCGCTGCCGTATGGAAGCATTGTCGGGGTAGGTAACATCGACAAGCTCATCGAGATAGACCAGAGTCCCATCGGACGTACTCCGCGAAGCAATCCTGCCACATTTACCGGAGTCTTCAATGACATCCGAAACCTTTTTGAAGCGACTCCTGACGCCAAGGTGCGCGGCTTCAAGGCCGGCAGGTTCTCTTTCAATGTGCCAGGAGGCCGTTGCGAGGAATGTAAAGGCGCCGGAATCAAGGTCATCGAGATGAATTTCCTTCCGTCCGTGAATGTCGTCTGCAACGAATGTCGCGGAAGAAGATACAAGAACGACACCCTTGCAGTAAAGTACAAGGGCAAGAACATAAACGACGTGCTCGAGATGCCGATAAGCGAAGCGTACGAATTCTTTGCGAATGTACCTTCCATCGCCCAGAAGCTCAAGGCTCTGGTTGATGTCGGTCTCGGCTATGTCCGTCTCGGACAGTCCGCCGTGACCCTTTCCGGCGGCGAGAGCCAGCGAATGAAGCTTGCTTCCGAGCTGGCAAAGCGGAGCACGGGAAACACCCTGTACATTCTGGACGAGCCGACCACCGGACTGCATTTCGATGACATAAAGGTTCTTCTCGAAGTGCTCCAGCAGCTTGTCGACCAGGGCAATACCGTGATCGTCATCGAACACAACCTCGATGTCCTGAAGTCCGTCGATTACATCTTCGACATGGGACCTGAAGGCGGAAAGAAGGGCGGAATGATAATTGCGGAAGGAACCCCTGAACAGCTGGCCGACAACCCTGATTCGGTGACCGGTCCTTTCCTGAAAGAAATATTATAGCATGTATATTCGGTAAGTCGTTGAAATATTGGAGGATACGAAATATGGAAGAAATCAGAATCTGGTGCGAAAACAGCGGCTCGTATGAGAAGGTCGCGATGGGCACGACATTGAATGAGGTTGCGGAACGTATATGCCCGACTGTCGATGGCGGGAACGGATGCGCACTGCCGGTGCTGGCAGCTCTGGTGGACAACAAGCTCAAGTCGCTGGACTATAAGATCATCAATCCTCATAATGTCCGTTTTGTGGGATATGACCATCCTGACGGCCGCCGTACGTACATCAGGTCGCTGTGCTTCGTGCTCCAGAATGTGGTGCGCGAGATGTATCCTTCCAAAGTGCTGGCCATCGATTATTCCCTTCCGAGCGGACTATATTGCGAGATTCGCGAGGTCGAGCCGATGGATGACGGGCGCCCGAAGGTCTATTATGCGACTGACGGGGAACTGGAGAAGATCGAGGCCAGGATGCATGAGATAGTGGCTGCCGACCTTCCGTTCAGGAAGGTGATGATGAGCCTGAGTGAATGCGAGAAGCTGTATTCTGCCAACAACCAGATCCAGAAGGTGAATCTGCATAAAAGCATCGGCAGGTTCAACTATAATGTGTATTTTCTTGACGGAAAGGCAGATACATTCTATGGACCGCTGACTCCTTCCACCGGAGTGCTGACCATCTTCAGCATCATGGGCTTCAACGACGGATTCTGTCTGCAGTATCCGATGGACGGAGATCCGGGCAAGGTGCTGCCGATGAAACGGCAGTCGAAGCTTGCCACTGCCCTGAAGGAGCATTCTGACTGGTGCTCGATAATGGGTGTGCGCGGAGTCGGCATGCTGAACAGCAAGGTACGTGACGGAAGCATCGTGGATCTGATCAATCTTTCGGAAGCTCTTCATGAGAGGAAATATGCCGACATAGCGGACCAGATATATGAAAGGCGTGGCAGCGTGAAGATAGTCTTTATCGCCGGACCTTCGAGCAGCGGAAAGACATCGACCTCGAAAAGACTGGCCATCCAGTGCCGTATCCTTGGCCTCAATCCGAAGGTGATCGAACTGGACAATTATTTCGTCGACCGTGAAAGGACGCCGCGTGACGAGAACGGAGAATATGATTTCGAGGCGCTGAATGCCATGGACCTGGATCTCCTGGGATGCCAGTTGAACGATCTTCTGGACGGCAAGGAAGTGGAGATTCCGCGTTTTGACTTCAAGGAGGGCCGTCAACTTTTCGAGGGGAACATGATGCAGTTGCATGAAAAGGACATCCTTATAATGGAAGGCATACATGCCCTTAATCCTGCGATGATTCCGGGAGTGGACCCGTCAAAGGTCTTCCGCGTGTATGCGTCGGCCCTGACATCTCTCTCCATTGACGAGAACAACAATATCTCGACTTCCGACAACCGCATGCTCCGCCGCATGGTCCGTGACAACCGCACAAGGGGAGTGGTTCCGGAGGATACGATAATGAGGTGGCAGAGCGTGCGTAGGGGAGAGAACCGCAACATCTTCCCGTTCCAGGAGAATGCGGATGCGGTCTTCAATTCAGCCCATATCTTCGAACTGCCGGTGTTGAAATACTATGCAGAACCTCTTCTGCGCCGCATTTCGCCGTCTTCGCCGGCATATACCGAGGCGGCCAGGATGCTGAAGTTCCTGGATTATATCGTGGCCCTTTCTCCGTCTGAGATAGCCGCCATCCCTCCGACTTCCATCCTCAGGGAGTTCATTGACGGACAGACTTTATAAATATCGATATTATGGCTAAGGTTCTGACACTTAAATTCGTAGACGGCTCATACAAGGAGTGTGAGGTCACAGGAAGAAGCATGGGTGGCGAGCATATATACTACAAGCCCCTCTCATCTTTGACAAAGGGATGTATCGGATGGGAGTCCGGCGCCAAACCCAATCATAATGTGTATGTCCTTGAGGTGGGCAAAGACTATGTTGTTGTCGAAGTCAAGGGATGGGGACGCGAGAAAATCGGCCCTTACACACTTTATCAAGGCATCGAGAAACGCTACAGTTACATGTTCGGCGAGTGGTCCTACCATTTCTCCGTCTCCCTCGTCCGGATGGATGTCTGAATCCGTTGACGTCAGTCTTCGTAAGGCTCGTTGAAAGGCATGAGGAACGGATTGGTCATGCGCTCGGTGGCGATGTCGCTCGAAGGGCCGTGGCCGGGGAGGACGCGTGTATCGCCGTCGAGCATGAGGAGTTTCTCGAATATGCTTTTCATCAGCGTTTCATAGTCGCCGCCCGGATGGTCCGTACGTCCGATTGCACCTGCAAAGAGGGTGTCGCCGGAAAGAAGGACCTTCTCGTTCCTTTCAAGAAAGCAGAGACCTCCTTTGGAATGTCCAGGAGTCTGTATGACCTCGAAACGGAGGTTTCCTACATCTATCGTGTCTCCGTCCTGGACAAATATCGCCTTGGCGGGATGATGAACGTCAGATGATGTCCTGATGATCGGGAATTCGTCTGGCATCGGGAATCCGAACTGCCCGCATAGCTTCGCATTGGTTACCTGCAGCGAATACATTTCATCCATGTCGGCATAGACCGGGATTTCATATTCCCGGGCGAGGGCCGCCATTCCGTAGACATGGTCGAAGTGGCAGTGGGTCAGAAGTATGCAGACCGGTTCGAGGCCTTTGTCCGCGATGAATCCGGTCAGTCTCGACAATTCGGCTTCAGAAGAGCATCCGGGGTCCGCTATGGCACATTTTCCGCTTTCGTCCCAAAGAATGAATGAGTTGGTCTGGAAACTGTTGAATGTGAAATGTTCTATATGTATCATCAAAAAATCAGTTAAAACATACAAATTTACATTAAAAATTAGTATGTTTGCTAATTATTTGAATTAAAATACATAATTATGCATATAGCGATAGCAGGCAATATCGGCAGCGGAAAGACCACGCTTACAAAGATGCTGGCCGCGCATTACGGCTGGACTCCGAAATTCGAGTCCGTGGATTATAATCCGTATCTGGCTGATTTCTATGAGGACATGGAAAGATGGTCCTTCAATCTTCAGGTATATTTCCTCAACAAGAGGTTCAAGGATGTAGTGGATATCTCGAAGATCGACGAGGTTATCATCCAGGACCGTACGATCTATGAGGATGCGCGCATCTTCGCTCCGAACCTCCACGGCATGGGCCTTATGAGTACAAGGGATTTCGAGAATTATTCCGACCTCTTCGACCTCATGATGTCCCTGGTGAATCCGCCTGACCTCCTCATCTATCTCAGAAGCTCGATCCCTAACCTCATCGGCCAGATCCAGAAGAGGGGACGCGAGTATGAGAAGAGCATCCGCATCGACTATATCACCGGACTCAATGAACGTTACGAGAACTGGATCAAGGACTACAAGCACAAGCTCCTCATCCTTGATGTGGACCGCATAAAGTTCGAAAACCGTCCTGAAGACTTTCAGGAGGTCGTCGACAAGATCGATGCAGAACTTTTCGGTCTGTTCCCGAATGAATAACCTTAAACCTTAATGATCATGAAAGAAAGATTGACAATCATTGACTTTGTAGAGAAGTATGTTGCCAAGTATTCAAAGAATCCTTACCTCTGGGAAAAGAATCTGGATACAAATGTATGGGAGTCTACATCCTACGAGGAAACTCTTAAGAAGGCAAAGCGCATCGCTGCAGGACTTATGGTACTGGGAGTGCAGAAGGGAGATAAGGTATCTTATCTCAGCGAAGGCCGTGACATGTGGGTCATCGGCGAGCTTGGCGTTCTTTATGCAGGTGCAGTGAATGTGCCTCTCTCAATCAAGCTTGGCGAGAAGAACGATCTCGTATTCCGAGTAAAGCATTCTGATTCAAAGTATGTCATCACTTCGAAGTTCCAGCTTCCGAAGGTGAGGGCGATCCTTCCTGAATGTCCTATGGTGGAGAAGGTCATCATCTTCGACGAGGTGGCTGACAAGCAGGAGAATGAAATCTACATCAGCGAGGTCATGGAGATGGGTGACAAGTTCCTTGCTGAGCATGAGGATATGTTCATACAGAGATACAAGTCCATCGAACCGGACGACTACGCGAACATCAGCTATACTTCAGGAACGACTGCCGATCCGAAGGGTATCCTCCTTACACATAGAAATTACACTGCAAATGTAGAGCAGGCCCATTCGGTGATCGGTATCGACGAAGGAGACAAGATGCTCATCATCATACCTCTCGACCATTGCTTCGCACATGTCGCAGGTATGTATACAATGATGTCATACGGTGCATCATTCGGTACCGTTCCTTCAGGAAAGAGCGGCAAGGAAGCCCTCAGGAACATTTCTCCAAGCATCCAGGAACTCAAGCCTAACGTGATGCTGTCGGTTCCTACCCTTGCAAAGAACTTCAAGAAGAACATCGAGAGCACTATCGCGAGAAAGGGAAAGACAGTGGAGAGACTTTATAACTTCGCTCTCAAGAACGCAATCGCATATAATAAGGAAGGATACAACAAGGGAACCCAGTTCGTGGATATTTTCCGCAAGCCTCTGATGCTTCTTTTCGACAAGCTTATCTTCAAGGCTGTGCGTGAGGGACTCGGCGGACAGATGAAGTTCTTCGTCGGTGGCGGTGCTCTTCTTGACATCGACCTCCAGAGATACTACTATGCGATCGGAATCCCTATGTACCAGGGATACGGCCTTTCAGAGGCTACTCCGATCATTTCGGCAAACTCTCCTGAAAAGCACATCTTCGGATCTTCAGGAAAGGTCGTTTCTCCAATGGAGATCAAGATCCTTGACGCTGACGGAGTAGAGCAGCCTTTCGGTCAGAAGGGTGAGATCTGCATCAAGGGCGAGAATGTGATGGCCGGATACTGGAAGAACCCTAAGTCTACAGCCGACACCATCGTCGACGG
Source organism: Bacteroidales bacterium (assembly GCA_017461285.1). Next base: position 29,053 of record JAFTYS010000138.1, read on the forward strand.
CTGGCTCCACACAGGAGACATGGGTTACATGCGTGACGCCGAGATGCTTTATGTCGTAGGACGATTCAAGTCTCTCCTTATCGCTGCAGACGGTGAGAAGTATTCTCCTGAGGGAATCGAGGAGAACCTTGTAGAGAATTCAAAGTATATTGACGGTGCTCTTATGCACAACAGCCAGGATCCTTATACGATTGCCCTCATAACCCCTAACAAGGAAGCTTTGAAGGCATATGTCAAGGAGCTTGGACTTGACCCTGCTGCAAAGGAAGCTAAGGTCAAGATGCTTGAAAAGCTTCAGGAGGAGGTCAATATGTACAGAAAGGGCGGACGCCTTGCCGGCGAATTCCCTGAAAGATGGCTTCCTGCTGCCGTCTGCGTGCTTCCTGAGCCTTGGACAGAGCAGAACCACTTCCTGAACAGCTCGATGAAGGTCGTTCGCGGAAGGGTAGAGGAAACATACAAGGCCCATATGGACTTTGCATATACTCCTGAAGGAAAGAACATTGTAAACGACATGAACCTCGCTTCACTTTAATGGAATTCTCAGAATTAGTTCATAAAAGACAAAGTGATAGAAAATATGCTCCCGAGCCAGTGGCAAGGGAGCATATTCTCAAATGTCTCGAGGCAGCCCGCCTCGCTCCTTCGGCATGCAACTCGCAGCCGTGGAAATTCATCGTGGTGGATGACAAGGCAAAGCTCGCCGAACTGTCCGAGGCGGCTATAGGACTGGGCATGAACAAGTTCACGGCACAGGTGCCTGTGATGGTTGCCGTAGTCCAGGAGAAGATGAACATGGAAGCCAAGGCCGGCGCCCTGCTCAAGGACAAGGACTACAGCCTTATGGATCTCGGCATGGCGGTCGAGCATTTCTGCCTTCAGGCGGCCGAGCTCGGTCTGGGTACATGCATCATGGGGTGGTTCGACGAGAAGCGCGTCAGGAAGGTCCTGGAAGTGCCTCGCGGCCGCAGAATCCAGCTCCTGATCACGCTCGGACATCCTGATTCGCCGACCCGCAGCAAGGTCCGCAAGCCTCTGGAGGATATTTCCTCCTGGAACAAATACTGATCTTTATCGGGCCGGGAATCACTTTTCCGGCTCGAAGTATTCTTTTCCGACTCCGCATGCCGGACATGTCCAGTCTTCCGGCAGTTCGCTGAACGGAGTTCCCGGAGGCACGCCGTTTTCAGGGTCGCCTTCTACCGGATCGTAGACCCATCCGCATGTGACGCAGACATATTTCCGCATGTCTTTCTCATCTTCGATGATTGCCTCGGCGATGGCTTCTGTCAATCCGTCCCGGGATGTTTCCGTCACCATGACGGTTTCAACGTCAGTGACGGCAGAAGGAAGGTCTGAATGCATCCTCTTCACAACCTTGTCCCAGTTGATGAGCTCCCAGCATCTGTCGATGTATTCGGCCCGTCGGTTACGGTAGTCTATGTAGTACGCATGTTCCCATACATCGATTGTCAGAAGCGGCTTGAAGCCGTTCCTCATAGGGTTTCCCGCGTTGGGTTCCTGGATTATGACGAGCTTCCCCTCTGCGTCCTGGGCGAGCCATGCCCACCCGGATCCGAATACTCCTGCAGCCGCCTTCTTGAACATTTCCTTGAAGTTCTCCACAGATCCGAAGTCACGGATGAGGTAATCCTTGAGTTCCAGTGGCATTGATACCCGAGACGGGGACAGGGAATTGAAATAGAACACATGATTCCACACCTGGGCGGCATTGTTGAATACCGGACCTGATGTGGTCATGATCAGGGTCTCTATCTGCATTTCTTCGTAGGGGGTGCCTGCAATCAGATTGTTGAGGTTGTCGATGTAGGTCTGGAGATGCTTGCCGTAGTGGTACTCTACAGTCTCCTTGCTGATTCTGGGCTCCAGTGCGTCTGACGCATATGGGAGCGGAGGTAATGTATAGATCATTTCGTGTCTGTTTGAAAGTTCTTCCAGACACAAGACAATTATCAGACCTTAGTGCGCAAAAATGAATCCGAAATAGAGGCGCGGTCCCATCGGACGGTTGATTCCGTCCTTGCGTACCGCAAGAAGCCAGTCCGCCTTCAAGGTCAGACGCAAAGCTTCTCCGACAGCGTATTCCACGCCGACGAACGGATCTGCTGCAAAGAACGGCTTCTTGTTGTATACGGCCATCGGTTCCGGCAGCCAGTCGTGCTTGTCGCCTTCGAACATGTAGAATGCCGTCTCCATGCCGCCTCCCAATGTGAGTCCGGCATATGGATAGAACTTTCCGCATTTCCAGTACCAGTCGGCAAGGAGGCCTGTCCAGAAGACCTTGTTGAAGCTTCCGTCGCTGATGTCCTTCTTAAGTCCCATGTTTGAGAAATATCCCTCGAATCCTGCTCTGAAATGGTCTGTCAGATGGAGCTTCGCCACTCCGCCGATGCCGAATGTGGCTCCTGCCGCATCGTAGTTGAACGGATTGTCGCATCCGCTGAGATATCCGGTATGGACCATCATTCCTCCGGAGAAACCTCTGATCGCTTTTTCTTTGCCGTTTCCGGCGAGGCATGCCGCGCATGCGGCGATAGCCAGAATGGTCGTAGTAATGATTCTCTTTAGCATAACAGGCACAAAGATAAATAATTTGCCGTTGTATGCAAATCGCGTGCAGATGTCCGTTCTGTTGACTGTTTTTGTCAGTTTGTCGAATATTTGTTAAATAATTGTCGTTAAATTTGCTGTATTAATAAAAATTCTTAACTTTGCATTCAGACATCAGAAAAATTTTTTTCGTGTCTATTTGTTAAGTTCGTTTTATATACGGCAGGCGTCCTTGGGGAGGGGCGCCTGCTAATTTTTTATTTATTTAGTCTATTTGAGTTTTTTTTCGTAACTTGGACGCGCTTTTGAAAAAATCGATAAAACCATAAAATCTAAACAGAAATGAATAACAACAAAACTAACTGGATTGCAGTCTTTACGATGATGTTCCTTTTCGGAATGATCGCATTCGTGACTAACCTTGCCGCTCCTATCGGAGTCATCTGGAAGCAGGCCCCTGGTATCGAGGGTTCGAACTTCTGGGGAATGATGGGTAACATGATGAACTTCCTTGCATATGCCTTCATGGGTATCCCTGCCGGAAAGCTCATTACAAGATTGGGCTATAAGAAGACCACCCTCATCGGTGTGGGCGTAGGCCTTCTCGGAGTTTTCGTACAGTTCCTTTCAGGAAAGGTCGGAGTGGGCGCCACTCTCGCCGGACTTCCTGCAAACTTCTTCGTATATCTCCTCGGAGCATTCGTATGCGGTTTCTCTGTATGCATCCTCAACACTGTAGTAAACCCTATGCTTAACCTCCTCGGAGGCGGCGGAAACAAGGGCAACCAGCTCGTTCAGATAGGTGGTACATTCAACTCCCTCCTCGGAACCCTTACCCCTATGCTCGTAGGTGCGCTTATCGGATCGGTTACAAAGGACACAGTCATTACAGACGTGAACCTTGTCCTCTACATGGCGATGGGCGTGTTCGCTGTTACATTCGTGATCCTTACATTCGTGCCTTTCGTAGAGCCTGAGCAGGAGAAGAACGACATCTCAGTGAAGTCTCTCTTCGAGTACCGCCACCTCGTATGCGGCGTGATCGCAATCTTCCTTTATGTAGGAGTAGAGGTAGGTATCCCAGGTACAATGAACTTCTATCTTACCGATACCCTCGGAACTGCAAATGCAGCGACTACAGCAGGCTTCGTGGCAGGTACATACTGGCTCCTCATGCTTGTAGGACGTTTCGTTTCAAGCCTCATCAGCGGAAAGGTTTCTAGCCGCACGCAGCTTGCAGTTACCAGCGGAACAGCAATCGCTCTCGTGGTTGTAGCCATGTTCACTACAAAAGTACAGGCATCTATGCCGGTATTTACAGGAAGCGGCTTCGGAATGGCACAGGTTCCTCTTACTGCACTTCTCCTCGTTCTCTGCGGTCTCTGCACATCAGTGATGTGGGGAGCGATCTTCAACCTCTCTGTTGAAGGTCTCGGCAAGAAGTCGGCAGCGGCTTCAGGCCTCTTCATGACAATGGTGATCGGTGGCGGTATCCTTCCGCTCGTACAGAACGCGATTGCAGACGCAACAACTTACATGATCAGCTACTGGGTTCCTGTTGCAGCCCTTGCATACATCTGCTGGTTCGCCCTCGTGGGATCGAAGGTTAAGAAGACTAATAACTAACATAATCATAAAAACACAATGGATTCAACATTTGTAGTCGGTATTGACGTCGGAGGACAGACCTCCAAGATAGGTGTGGTTGACGCAAGAGGAACAGTTCTTGCCCAGACTGTCATCAGAACAGACACATATGATAAGGTAGAACCTTTCGTCGCAGAACTTGCAGATGCTGTAAACAAGCTCATCAAGGAGTCTGGCACAGAAGGAAAGGTAAGAGGTATCGGTGTAGGCGCTCCTAACGGAAACTATTATACAGGTACGATCGAAAATGCTCCGAACCTTAAGTGGGCTCATGAAAGAGTGGAGTTCTCAAAGCTTCTTTCAAAGGCTATGGGCGGCCTTCCTGTGGCTCTTACAAACGATGCGAATGCAGCTGCTGTCGGTGAAATGACATACGGCGCTGCCAGAGGCATGAAGAACTTCATCATGATCACCCTCGGTACAGGAGTCGGTTCCGGTATCGTGATCAACGGTGAGGTCGTATATGGTCATGACGGATTTGCAGGCGAGCTCGGACACGTTGCAGCAGTGCGCAACAACGGCCGTACCTGCGGATGCGGCAAGACAGGATGTCTCGAGACATATGCTTCAGCAACAGGTGTGGCACGTACCGCACGCGAGTGGCTTGAGCTTTCAGATGAGCCTTCTGTCCTCAGAAGCCTTGACACCATCGCTTCAAAGGATGTTTACGAAGCAGCCAAGGAAGGTGACAAGCTTGCGCTCAGGATATTCGAGTTCACAGGAAAGATCCTCGGACGCTCTTTCGCAGACTTCATCGCTTTCAGCTCACCTGAGGCAATCGTTCTCTTCGGAGGTCTTGCACGCGCGAAGGAATTCCTCACAGAACCTATCGAGAATGCGATGAATGAAAATGTTCTTCCTTTGTGGAGAGGAAAGGTAAAGATCGTCTACTCTCAGCTTAAGGAGTCTGATGCAGCCATCCTCGGCGCTTCAGCCCTCGCTTGGGAACTCTAGAAATAACTTTCAGAATCTCATCAGCCTCATTTCGGGTCCAACTCGGAATGAGGTTGATCTTATATATATGAGCCACTGTCCCAGATAGTACGGGATCATGATCAGAAGTCCGGCGTTTTCTATCGGGGATGTGAACATGTTCCAGGCCAGGATGAAGTCCGAAAACACGAACAGAAGTGCTCCCAATGCATATAATGAACTTCTCTGGAGGAGGGCAAGGATGAGCATGGTGCAGATCAGGACGGTGTAGATGCCTGCTCCTGTGCGGATGATTTCTGCAGGGGCTTTCACGACGATTTCCGAGAATGCGAAGCCGGCTATCGTCGCGCTCATCAGAAATACGATGATGGCGAATCCCTTGGCCTTTTCGGTCAGTTTCCTGTCGCGTTCAACCTTCTCTCCATATCTCTTGATGAAGAACAGTATCAGGAAGATATGTGCGATGGCGAAGGATCCCATCTGGAGCATGAAGCTTCCCGCCGATCCGGCCAGGTCTCCGAGGGCGGAGAAAAGAAGCGCAGCGCTGATCTGCCAGGGGCAGAGCCAGAGCGAAGCCAGAGCAATCGATGCAAGAGGGAATGCGATCTTTCCCGGAATGCTGACAGGAATGAAGTATAATATGGCCAGCCCCATAAATACGGCCGACGAGATGATGGCAGCGGTTTTCACCGAGCTGTCGGAGGTGCGGAATATTGCCATAGCAGTCGATTTTGTCGCTAATATAGTGATTTTCGTAGAATTACCCTTGCTGTTCGGATATAAAAATTTGGATATGATGCAATAAATCCGCATCTTTGCATGTTGGCGTGGACTGCCTTTTTCCGGTGTGTCCTGCAGTAGAAATAAAGAATGTTCGATATTTATGTTTAATAACTAAAAGTCTAACCAGATGCAAAAAATCAAACTGTTTTTTCTGGCTATGGCAATGCTTGTGTCGTCTCTGGCCTTCGGTCAGAATCTGACGGTCAAAGGTGTTGTCAAAGATGCTTCCACAGGTGAAGGAGTGCCTTTCGCGTCCCTTCAGGTAAAGGGAACGATGACAGGAGCAAGTACGGACCTGGACGGATACTATTCCATCGATGTTCCGTCTGACGGAGTCCTCATCTTCTCTTCAATCGGATATGTCACCGTGGAAGTGCCTGTTGCGGGCAAGACCCAGCACGA
>JAFTYS010000139.1 GCA_017461285.1 Bacteroidales bacterium
GAGCCTTACGGTAGGGCTGAGCACTGCAGGGTATTTCTCGAGAAGGTCGTAGTCGCCGTTCACGTCGTAAGGAAGGATGATGGTAGCCTTGTTGATCACTACTTCGCTTGGGTCCTTTATGCCTTCTGCGGCGATAAGCCTTTCCAGAATCTGCTTTATCTCTTCGGCCTTTACCACAGGCTTCAGACCGCCGCCGCCTTCCACATATACCTTGTCAGTTGCTGTAACACCTTCCTGATATGTCTTTGATGTGGCGTGATCGCTTGCGTTGAATGCGAACTGGTCAGGATAGATGATCTTTCCTGAATCGTCATTGTATCTTACGAAGTCTCCTGCACCGAAGATGAAGATGAACGAAGTGTCCACAGGCTCATCGCTGTAGTCGTATTCTGCAGTGAACTTGAGCTCCGCGTAGTTTCCGGTCAGATATCCTGTGCTGTTGTCGACGGTCAGGCCGAACATGTTGATTCGTCCGCCTGCTCCTACAGGAGTGTCCGTGCTGAAATAGATTCCCGGAACATATTTAAGATAGTTGCTGACGCTGTCTATCTTGCCTTCCTTCTGCGCGCTTTTTATGCCGGCAACAACCTTCTCTGCGAATTCTGTACTGAAATCGAAGGAAAGGGAGTCTCCGCCTGAATAAACAGGAACACCCGCTGTGATCCTCTTGCTTAAATCTACGAACTCGTTGAGTACCTTGGGATCGTTGAGCGAGCTTGTGTAGAGGATGGTCGAGTCGAGCGGCTGCTTGAGTTCGGACACATATACGTTCTGGAGAATACGCTGCTCGTTGTCGAATACGGTCGAGAGGGTGTCTCTGGTCGCAGAAAAATGGAACTGCCTGATCTTTGTATTCTTTCCGAAGTCGAGAGAGTCCCATATCGGAACGAGGGTTATGCTGGATGTCTTTGAAGACGTTCCGAGCACGCTTCCGTCGTTGACAGCTCCGAATGTGAACCTTGTCGTGCTGTATCCGGAAAGACTGTCGGACATCTGAAGCCTGATGTTGTCAAGAACAACAGGTTCCTGTGGATAGACATCCCATTTCTGGTCTGTCGGGATAAGATTTTCTCCGAGTTCCTCGTTTATGGTGATGCATGATGCAGAGCCAAGCAGTATCGCACCGATAGCCGCAATGCGGCAGACTCTGCGTAATAAACAGAAATTCATTATAAATTATCGTAAAAACTATTGTATACTTCTATGTAAGATCCGTCTTCTATCGCCTGGGCGTCGTACGGAACGACAGGGCATCCCTTTGCCTTGCAGTATTCTTCAACTTCCTGCGGGATTCCTTCTGCTCCGAAAATGATGCCGTCCGAATAATCGACAGCCAGTTTCGCAAGATTTATGCCAGTAGGGTTCTCGAGGATCTTCACGTCGTCTTCTCCGACTCCTCCGAAAAGGATCCTTTCCTTCAGGTCTTCTGGGAAGGTTTCCGGAGTGTCGTCATAGAGCGAAAGAACCACCTTGCTGTTTGAGAATATCGGGTCGTCCTTATATGCCTTCTTGAGATATATCGGCAGTATCTGGGAAATCCATCCCTGGCAGTGGATCACGTCCGGTGCCCATCTGAGTTTCTTTACAGTCTCGAGGACTCCGCGCGCAAAGAATATGGCCCTTTCTCCGTTATCCTTGAAGAACTGGCCGTCTGCGTCATGGTATACGCTCTTGCGGTGGAAGTAGTCTTCGTTGTCGATGAAGTACACCTGCATCCTGGCAGCGGAAATGGACGCCACCTTTATCACGAGCGGTCTGTCCACGTCGTTGATCACGATGTTCATTCCTGAAAGACGGATGACTTCGTGCAGCTGGTTCTTCCTTTCGTTGATGCAGCCGTATCTGGGCATGAATGACCTGATTTCCTTCTTCCTTTCCTGAATGCCCTGCGGAAGGTATCTTCCGATCTTTGCTGTCGGTGAATCAGGGAGGTAAGGGGACATCTCCGAATTTACGAAGAGGACTCTTTTGACTGAATTTCCCATGGCGGTAATTTTTAGTGACAAAATCTCTACAAAGATAATAATAAATTTTTGATAAATCGCTATCTTTGACCCCGATTGAAATTGACGTATGAGTTCTGCCGATAATAAGATGATGCGCCGTAGGCTTGCGAACGCCTACCTTTCTTCGGTGATCAGCATAAGCCTCGTGCTTCTGCTGGTCGGTGTCGCCGCCATGCTTCTGGTAAATGCCAGGAGCGTGTCCGACTATTTCAAGGAGAACATGCAGGTGACAGTTATGATGAAGCAGAATGTGACCGATGAAGCGGCCATGGACTATCAGAACTCCATCCTGGACGGTAAAAGATTCATAAAGAAGTCAGTCTTCGTGTCCAAGGAGCAGGGACAGAGGGAGATGGCGGATATGCTCGGTGAGGACTTCCTCGAGGTGTTCGAGACCTCTCCGATACCTGTTTCGATAGACATAACGCTGAAGGCGGAGTATGTTTCTGCCGACAGCCTTGAAGTCGTCAGAAGAGAGATTGCAGCCTCGCCTCTGGTTGACGAAGTCGTGTATCAGAGTTCTCTAGTAGATGCCCTGAACGCCAATCTCAATAAGATTTCAGCCGTGCTCGGCGTGTTTATTGCGCTCCTGCTGTTCATATCATTTGTGCTGATAAACAATACCGTCAGGCTTAACGTATATGCCCGCAGGTTCACCATCCACACCATGAAGCTGGTGGGAGCGACCCGTTCGTTCATCCGGGCTCCGTTCCTGGTCCAGGCTGCCTTCCAGGGCGTTTTTGCTGCATTCATTGCAATCATTGCCTTGATAGTCATGATGTATTTCATGCGCAGCGAGTTCCAGCAGCTGTTCGAGATTTTCAGGCTCGACCTCCTGCTGACGGTGATAGGCATAGTCCTGGCCTCCGGCCTGGCCATATGTCTGATAAGCACATGGTTTGTCGTGAACAAGCTGGTGTCGCTGAAGAAAGATGAACTTTATTATTAAAATAAAAAGAGAATAATGGAAAACAATCCGAAAATGGCCATTACCCCCAAAGGTCTCAAGTATCTTCTGATCGGTCTGATCGTAATGGTGTCAGGTTATATCCTCATGTCCGGAGGAGGAAGCGAGGATCCTGAAGTGTTCAATTATGCAATGTTTGATTTCCGCCGCATGGTGGCCGCTCCTATCGTGATAATTCTTGGTATCGTTATAGAGATAGTTGCCATAATGAAGGTGTTTAAAGGAAAGGAGGAATAATAGATGGAGTGGTTTGAAGCGGTATTGCTGGGTCTTATTCAAGGGCTTACGGAATTTCTGCCTGTCAGCAGCAGCGGACACCTCGAGATAGGAAAGGTTCTGCTTGGAGTGGAGACGACAGACGATCTTCTCTTCACGACAATGGTCCATGCGGCAACTGTACTGAGTACCATCATAGTCTTCCGCAAGCAGATATGGGACCTTCTCAAAGGCTTTTTCTGCGGTATCAAGGACTGGAAGATTGCCCGCAATGATTCGGGAAAGAAGGTCTTCATGTGCAATGACCAGACGGATTACCTTCTGAAGATCTGCCTTTCAATGATTCCTGTGATGATCGTGGGACTCTTCTTAAAGGACAGTGTGGAGGCTCTTTTCGGCTCGATCCATGTGGTCGGCGTGGCTCTCATAGTTACAGCGCTCCTGCTTTTCTTCTCAGATTATGCATCCCGTCCGGGCAAGAAGTCGATCTTCCCTGCCAACGACTACCGTAACGGCATTTCATACTGGCAGGCCTTCGCCATAGGCCTCGGCCAGGCCTTTGCTGTCGTTCCGGGCCTGTCACGCTCCGGCACCACGATCTCGACCGGTCTCATCTGCGGCGTGAAGAGGGAAGCGATGGCGCAGTTCTCCTTCCTGATGGTGCTTGTGCCTATTCTTGGCGAGACGTTCCTTGAAGTCGTAGGCGGAGAATTCGGAGCATCATCTGTAGGTGCACTGCCTCTGATTCTCGGATTCGTGTCAGCCTTCCTTTCCGGTCTGTTTGCGTGCAAGGTCATGATCGCCCTGGTGAAGAAGGCGAAACTCAGCTGGTTCGCACTTTACTGCCTTGTTGCCGCTGCCTGCATCTTCATATTTGCCTAGTTTTTTGTCATCCTGAACGGAGTGAAGGATCTTTAACCATAATATGAAACAGAGCGGTCGTACATATTTCGTCTCCGATGTCCATCTAGGCCTTCAGGTCGGCGATCCTGCCGGCCGGGAGCGGCGTTTCGCGGACTTCCTCCGCGCGCTCCCGGAAGACACCGAGGCTCTGTACCTTCTTGGTGACATCTGGGATTTCTGGTACGAATACCGCGATGTCGTGCCCAAAGGATATGTCCGTGTCTTCTCTGCCCTTCAGGACCTTATGGACAGGGGAGTCAAGGTCTTTTTCTTTGAAGGCAATCATGACATCTGGACATATTCATATTTTGAGGAACTGGGGATGGTGAAGCTGACCCAACCTGCTCTGGTCGAGATCGGCGGAAAGAAGTTCTGCCTCGGCCATGGCGACGGCCTCGGCCCGGTTCCTTTCGGATACCGGTTACTTCGCGGCGTGTTCCACAGCCGCGTGGCCCAGTTCCTGTTCAGCCTGCTCCACCCGTGGATAGCCTTCCGTTTCGGGAACGGCTGGTCTCGCAGCAACCGGCTTGCCCACGACGTGTCATATGAGTTCAAGGGTGAAGAAGAGCCGCTGTATAAGTTTGCGGAGGAGTTCGCTGCGAAAAACGATGTGGACTATTTCATTTTCGGCCATTACCATGCCGACGTGCACATGACCTTACCTTCGGGCGCGGAATTCCACGTCCTGAAGGATTGGATGCATTCGTCTCCTTACCTGTATTTTTCCGGGATAGGCATTTCCGGCGGGTCTTTCCAGAAGAGCGACCAGTAGAGTGCAGGGAAATCCCCGTCTTCCCATATCTGGACAAGTTCCTCTACGGCCTTGTCCTCTCCCTCCGGGTCATACGGCTTCTTCAGGTCGGATCCGAAGATTTTTGCGATTCCCTGCCAGAAGGCGGCAGTCGCGCCGCTCTTGTATCCTTTGATTATGCTGTAGGATGATTTTCCTACTTCCCTGTCGATCAGCTTCATTATGAGGGCGCCCTGGCTTACGGTCAGCTTTCTCATCTGTCCTTCGAATACTTCGAAAAGCTCCGTCTGTACCTTGCTGATGTATTTTTCCCTTTTTGCGCCTTTAAGCCTGTCGGCGGCGATTATGCTGTCGGCCTCGACAACGAGCTTCTTGGCGACAAGAGCGTATGGGTATGCCTTGCTGAAGTTGTGGACAAGCCTGTAATATTTCCTCCATTCCCTTCCCTTCTGTCTCGGAACGCGTGAATATACCTTTGAAGCGCGGATCTCGTCCACGAATACCGTGTCCTTTCCGTCCACGACGTACCTGAGGACTTCCTTTTCCTGCGGTGCCACGCTCTGGGCACGGCAAGTCCCGTCCGGCGTCCGGATCAACGTCATGACCAGTATGATGAATATATATATGATTATTTTTCTCATTCGTCCGAAGACTGATATGTTGCAAAGGTAGCAAAACCTCATTTCACAGCAAAATCCAGACCTTTGAAATCGAAATGATTCCAGGAATTCTTGTTTTTTTTCGGACGGGGAAGATCACGCTGTCTGTGGCATAAAAGGTCGAGCCGCAGCCATTCTGATAGTGGCAGCGTCGGTGCGAGTGTCCTGGAAAGCTCGCACCGACGCTTCGGTTTAGAGGGCATATTGGGCGGTTTTGCTTAGCGTGGGTGCGAGAAAGTCGCCTTTCAAGCTCCCACGCTTTGGGGATACCGGACCGGATATTACGATAGCATATTCGGATTGGAAATGTCGGATTTCCGAGGAATGACAAGATGGGGTTACATTGCCAGGCAGCGTCGTATCCGGGCTTCTGAAATATGATATTGTCTATACAGAAGGTTTCCGATCTCCTGCTTTTCCCTCTGTGACAGATGATAGACGGAAGCCTTGCCATATCTCGGTACGATGTTTCTGTCTATTTCCGTGCAGAGGTCTATGTCGGAAATCTTCCTGTAGTCGGACCGCCCGTTTTCGTATATGAGCATTTTCTCCAGGGTGTTGTCTTTGATTCCTGATTCAATGGATTCCAGTCCTATAGGAAGCATGTCGTTCCGGTCCTTCTCCTGTTCCTTTTCCCATTCTTCTCCCGATTTCCGGGACATGTAATAGTTGAATGCCCGTGGACTTGCATACATGTTCTCTACCTGTACTATGTCAAGAACGCTTTCCCGAAGGAATACCCCGCTTTCGCTCATCCTGTAATTGGAGGGCCATTCGGCCTTCTTGCCGATGAATCTTGCGAAGTATCTTTCGTCCAGCACTCTTTCCGGAGGCTTTTTCCCCATCTCCTTCTGGAAGATCGAATTGACGGAGCAGTGTGGATATGCGTAAGGAATCGGGACCAGTCCGTGATGCAGAGCATTCCGCAATACATAGGTCATGGCGGCAAGGTGGTGGTGCAGGCCTACAATCTCCAGTGTGAAATGCATCTTCTCACCCACTCTGCCATGTCTCTGGTATTTATGGTTGAAGTATTTGGAATACGACTGCCTCATGGCATACATGAACCCGGCAGGGTCCTCTGTCTGGACCATCTTGTGGCTATGGGTGGATTGGAAAGATTCCACAAGTCCTGTGGATCCTGTCTTGTAAAGAGCCAGAGCGAAACAGTTGAATCCGCGATTGTAGTCTTCTTCGTCCCGGAACAGGATTTCGTCGCCTCCGGAGAGGCACAGGTGATACGTCTTTTTCATAACATTTATCTTTTTCACAAAATCTTCTCGTCAGATCTCCCTCTCATCTCTCTCGAAATGCATGAAGTACAGGCAAATATATGATAAATTCAACAGAAAGGCGTCCTGATCCCCATAAAAATACACCTTTGTGAAGCGTCGGGGCTGGTTTTCTATGAGATTCGCACCGACGCTACCATAATAGGGGCATATTGGGCGGTTTTGCTTAGCGTGGGTGAGAGAATGTCGCCTTTCAAGTTCCCACGCTTCAAACAGGAGTTTTGGAGCCCGTCAGATAATGCCCGTGCCAAACTCGAATTACGTCGGAACGGCGTCGGTCGAAAATGAGGAGATAAAAATTTTACCAGTTCTTGTAAGTGTGTGAAAATGCGGAATTTAGGTGTGTGAAAAATCGGTCGAAAATGTTGTGAAAAAATCAAAATATAGTTTGCATTTCAGAAAATTTTTGTATCTTTGCAACCCATTAATTGAGGACTACTACGCCCAACCAGCTGATTCTCAATTAATTAGGGAAAACAGAAAGTTTTAAACCAAAAGTAATAGAAAAATGTTACAACCAAAGAAAACAAAATTCAGAAGGCAGCAGAAAGGCCGCATGAAAGGTCTCTCTCAGAGAGGAAACCAGCTTGCATTTGGCTCTTTCGGTATCAAGACCTTGGAAAACTGCTGGCTTACAGGCCGTCAGA
>JAFTYS010000140.1 GCA_017461285.1 Bacteroidales bacterium
AGCCCTGGACAAGATAACTGCAATCGACTCCTGCGGAGACATCCTCATAGACAAGATTTCCGTTCCCGTATCGGACAGCTACAGGAAAGAGATCGAAAAACATGTAAAGGAGAATCTTCTTGCGCGATAACGCCCTCTAAAAATTCCGCACCACATTACGGATAGCTGTCTCCAATTCAGAAGAGGCATGTTCACGCCGGGCTTCATCCTCAACGTGTTCCAGTACAGGGGCGATAAAGGAGATCATCTGGAGGACCTTGGCGTCCTCTAGGGAGATGCCGCGGGAACGCATGTAGAACTGCTCTTCCTCGTTGAGGCGGCCGATGGTGGCTCCGTGGGAGCATTTTACATCGTCTGCGTAGATCTCAAGCTGCGGTTTGGTGTCGACCTTCGCTCCGTCAGAAAGAAGGAGATTGTGGTTTTCCTGATATGCCTCTGTCTTCTGCGCGTCCTGGGCAACTATTATCTTGCCGTAGAAATCGACTCTCGAGTCTCCTCCAGCTATTCCCTTGAACAGCTGGCGCGAATTGCAGTGCGGCACGTCATGGCGCATGTCGACGGAAATCTTCACCTTCTCCTTGCCGCCACATACATACGCGCCATAGATATTAGCCTCAGCCCCCTCTCCGGTCAGACGTACATCCAGCTTTATATCGCAGGATACTCCGGGATACACCAGAAGCACCATATCCGTCCTCTGTCCGGACTGTACCTCAATGCTGCGCGCAAGACTGCCTTCTGAAACAACTATAACTTCAGTCATGACGATATCCTCCTAAAGATTATCGTAACCCTTCTCTTCGATTTCGGCAACAAGCTCCCTGCCGGCGGTCTTCACGATCTTTCCGTCCTTGAGGATATGGACAACATCAGGAACGATATAGTCCAGAAGCCTCTGGTAGTGGGTGATGACGATTGCCGCCTTTTCAGGAGTATGGAGGGCATTGACTCCGTTCGCCACGATGCGCAGTGCGTCCACGTCAAGTCCGCTGTCGGTCTCGTCGAGTATGGCCAGGGTCGGATCAAGCATGGCCATCTGGAAGATCTCGTTACGCTTCTTCTCGCCGCCGGAAAATCCGACGTTGACCTCACGCTTAGCAAACTCCGGCTTCATCTGCACGAACGCCATCTTCTCTCGCATCAGCTTGAGGAAGTCGCCGGCTTTCAAAGGCTCGAGGCCTTTGCCGGCGCGGTGGGCATTCACGGCGGTCTTCATGAAGTTTGTGATGGTAACTCCCGGTATCTCGACAGGATACTGGAAAGACAGGAAGATGCCTGCCCATGCGCGTTCCTCCGGCGACATCGCCAGAAGGTCCCGGCCCATGAACCCGATGGTTCCGGCCGTAACGGTGAACTGCGGCTTTCCGGCGAGCACAGCGGAAAGCGTGCTCTTTCCCGCACCGTTAGGGCCCATCACCGCATGGATCTCTCCCTTGCGGATCGTAAGATCCACGCCCTTAAGAATCTCTTTGTCTTCCACAGAGGCCCTAAGCCCCTCGATCTTCAGTAATATATCGTTCATATCATGCATTATTTCTATACAGTTTGTACCATGTGAACAGCGACCATATGCCGTTTATGAGGTAGAGGCAGCTGACAACCGGCATGAAGACCAGTCCGGCCTTCAGATAAAGGGTCAGGTTCGCCACATTCACCAGCAGCCAGGCTATCCAGCAGTCCCATTTCTTCAAAGCAGACAAAGTCTGTGCGGTAAGTATCAGCACTGTCACGCAGCAGTCCAGATAGGGCAGCGGATTGGCTGGGAAATATCCCACAAACCACTTCGTTCCCATCATGCTCATAAGCCAGCCCCACACTACGGCAAGCATAAGCACCAGCGCCACTATCAGTCCTCTCTGCGGCCATGAAAGCATGGACACCTTCAGTTCTCCGCTTCCCGATGCGCTTTCCTCGGACTTCTTCGGATGGGACCATCTGTACTGCCCCATTATATTGATACCCAGCGAGACAGGCTGGAGTATCAGGTTCGCATACAGGTTCTTCTGCCAGAACATGAAAAAGAGCAAAGCGGTGTAGACATATCCCACATAAAAATTGCTCTTGCTGTTGCGTCCTGCCAGAAAGACAGTAGTCAGGCCGAACACCGCCGACAGAAGATCTATCAGCAGCACCGGATTCCCGCCCATCTCAAACAATATGATATTCCAAAACTCCATTTACTCTTACTTTCTCTAATCTCGTAACCTTTCCATGTCCAGCAGGTGGACATCACTCATCACCCGACAGATCCTTCAAGGCTGACCTGCAGAAGCTTCTGCGCCTCGACAGCAAACTCCATAGGCAGCTTGGAAAGCACCTCGCGTGCATATCCGTTCACGATCAGCCCTACAGCTTCCTCCGGCCCTATCCCTCTCTGGTTGCAGTAGAACAGCTGGTCTTCACTTATCTTCGATGTCGTCGCCTCATGTTCCACAACGGCAGTCTTGTTCGCATTCTCGATGTACGGGAAGGTATGCGCCCCGCACCTGTCGCCTATAAGGAGGCTGTCGCACTGCGAGAAGTTGCGCGCATTGTCAGCGCCCGGAAGCATCTTCACCAGACCGCGGTAACTGTTCTGGCTGCGGCCTGCAGATATTCCCTTGCTGACTATACGGCTTCTTGTATTCCTGCCTGCATGTATCATCTTCGTACCCGTATCCGCCTGCTGGAAATTGTTGGTCACAGCTACAGAATAGAACTCCGAAGACGAGTTGTCACCCTTGAGGATGGTCGACGGATATTTCCATGTTATGGCGGATCCGGTCTCAACCTGTGTCCATGACAGATGG
>JAFTYS010000005.1 GCA_017461285.1 Bacteroidales bacterium
CTCAAGTTTGACACTTGCCAAATAAAAAAGAATGTTCAAATATGGGCCTCGAGTAGCTGTAATGTCGATCTTGAGGCCCTATCGCTTTCACGATATTCGTGGCAATATGACGGTTACTTCTCTGCTTTGGCGTTCTTCGTTTGTGCTATTATTGTGTTCATCATCCTTTTAGTCGTTATCTGGTAGTCCGTACGGAACCCTGCAGACCCATGTAGTCTGTTAGTGAGTTCAGTGCGTGTGTATGCAGGAAGGTAGCCTTCTCCTCCGATAAAGGTCATATTCATGTTTTTCAATGTCTTTATCAGCTCATGGACCGAGAACAGTTCGTCTTTTCCCTTGGCGAGATTGACTCTTTTAAGCAGATACTTGGTAATGAAAAGGGCAAGGAAGCATGTCAGGAAGTGCGCCTTTATCCTTTCGTCCCTTCTGAGATATATAGGCCTGGACTTGAAGTCGGTCTTGGTTATCCTGAAGCCGTCCTCTATCTGCCATCTATATGAGTTGTACTTCAATATGTCGGTGGCTATGTCCTCCAGATCGGTAGCAACTGCATAGAAGCCGTCGAACCTTGATTCTTGATCAATCATATCTTGATCTATGGAGTAGCTGGTAATGGCAGCTTCTTCTCCGTCGTTTGTACATGAGGTCTGCTTGATGAACCTAGATGGGCTGTTCTGTGATTTCTTTTCCACAGAACTTGCCCCCTTTTCAATCCTGGCCTCGGCTCTCGCGACCTGCCTTTCGCGCAGACCTGACAGATAGTTGCGATACTTGATGGAATAGGTTACGATAAGACGTTGTGCAATCTCCTGGGTGACACCGCCTGTTTTCACTTTATCCTTCACCCATGTTTCTTTATAGAAAGTCCTGTCATAGCATTCACCTTCATCCAGCTCGGATATGTCATACAGCTTGCCATTATCGACAGGATTGCCGTATCTGTCCCAGCACTGCATCTTCCACCCATCTTTCTTAAGAGCCCACTCCTGATGGTCCTTCCTGAGACGCTTGAGAGACTGGACTGTTATATACGCTCGCTCGCCTACATCATTGTGCAGCCTGTTTTCATATGATGACAGTCCCGCATCTGTGCATACTACCATCTTGGATATGCCAAACTTCTCATGCAGAGTAGTCTCCAGCGGCTTGAGCGTCACCTGCTCATTTGTATTGCCCGGGTTGATGCAGAAGGCCAGAGGCATCCCGTCCATATCCATGAACATCCCCATCTGCACTATGGGATTGGGACGATTCTCCTTTGAACGGCCGTACTGACGAAGACCGCCCTCTTCCTCGCTTTCGAAGAAGTAGTTCGTACAGTCATAGTATATGACACCCGTGTTGCGCTTCATCACCTTGAGGCTGTTCTTGAACAGCCCGGCCTGCAACGTTTCGCTTTCCGACGCCAGCAGACTCAAGCCACGATATATCTGATGCAACTCCACCAACGGCTGCTCCACAAAGTTCTCGGCATCCTCCAAAGACGACTGCTTGGAACCGGGATAGAGGACACGGGTATATACGAGAAGCTTCAATATCTCGTTCAAATCAAACTCCGCCTTGTGTTTCTTGGATATCTTATTACATATCTTATCCAGACCAAACTTATGATATGCGTTCTGCAAAAAGAGATAACCTATGTTAAAGCCGTTCCTCTCACCATTCTTGACGAGTTTGCTGGTGGAGAGTTCAAAGCGTACTTTCTCACGGGACTCGCGCTCACGCTTGCCCAGCTCAACAGCATAAGCTTTGGCCGCTCCTTCCGGATCATCCGGGCCAAATCTCTCGACCAAATCTTCAAACGAACCTAATTTCTCGACAATCTTGGAAGAATATTTACCCTCAAGGGTTCTGAACGACTTTGCAACATAGTATGTGCAAGAGTTCTTTGAACGTGTAACCTGTAGCCTCATAACGCAATAGTGCCATATAATGCCACGAAGATACGAATTAAATTTGACAAAAAAAAGACTTTTAGCAAAAAGTCTATCAATAAATAAAACTATTTTGTTTTAGAAAAAGGTGTCAAACTCCCGGTGCGGACGGAAGACTGTTGGAAAATAGAAAACTATTGCTACCTTTGTGGAGTCATCCACATATTACCAGTAATTTTCTATCTTTCTATGACTGCCGTACCAGGTTAATCATTGAGAAATAGACTTTGCCTTGCATAAGGGTCGCCCTAAGGAAACGAGGGGCAATACATACGGCAGTGCTGGTATGTGGATGACAGCCCTAAGTGCAAGGCATTTGTCATTAATAAATGTGTATTATGTCATCCACACATTCAGCACTCCAGAACTGGAGCGTCAACCGCCCACACCTTTCAGGTGCGGCACAGTTCCTGTCGTCCCTGTATCCGGGACTTCACAGAATCCGTATCAAGGAATCCGACTACTTCAACTCAGTCCGGATCCGCATCACCGTCAAAGTCAAGACAGCTCAGGGAAAAGACCTCATCGTCGGCCGGATCCAGGCATCCCACCTCGACACGGCCATCAGCAGGATCATCCGACGTATCAATTCGCAACCGGAACTAAAGAAACTGGCCATCTCATAGTCATTTTTGACACAACTTGTCAAAAAGAGCATCGGAAACGGTGCTCTTTTTTTGTGCCTATGTCAATCTGTAAGGAAACAGCACAAATAAACCCTTTTGCAATACATTAACAATCAGGTAATTAAATAAATAAAAGTGCTTATTTTTACCGATACTTCAAATAAAATCGTTAAATTTGCATGCCGGATTCCAGAAAGTTTGCAAAAACCCCAACTACACCAACTACATTTGCCTACATTTATATAAGTCATTAAAAATGAATAAAATACAACGGCATATATATGTAGTTCAGGAACTGCACTCAAACTACACTGAACTACAAATGTAGGCGCTTCTGAAATACTGAACTACAGAACTACAAACCCCAAAAACTTAACCCATTGAGCATCAACGATGTAGTTTTGTAGTTGATGTAGTTCGGAAAACATATATCCCATATATTAAAAAACACTGAAATGCGGCTTTTTCTCCAACTCGACAGCGAAATGCTTACAGATTATATCCGGTACATCTTCAACGGAGACGGAACGTCACCACTGAAGATCAGTTCCAGCCATGAATTCGGAGAACTCCTGATCGCTCATGCCAGGACATCAGACAGACCTGTATCCCGCCCAGATGGCAATCATGTCATAGAGATCGAACTCCCTATGAGCAACGCGACACAGTCCCTGGCGAACCGGTTCCTGTACTATTCAAAAGCCGATATGAAGCGTCTGAATATGGGGCTGCATGCAATCTTCAACATCGATTTTCAACAGTATTACCTGAAGGGACTGGAACTTGAATTCACAAAGAAGGATATCATCACGGCGTTCATCACATCCAGAAAGTTATTTTCTGCAGATGTCTATGATGCAATCCACAAACGAGCATACCGTCGCGAAATCGCGAAACAGCAGAAACTGACAAGGAAACTCCTGAGAAAAGTCTATTATATAGACGAATCCATCAACACCACCGGACTAAACACAGAAAATCATGATTAAGATCATCACCGACATCCTTATCACAGACCTGGACAATTCAGCCGGCGTCTGGAAGTTCGTCCCGATCGTTCCCGCAAGCGGCACATATAAATCTGAGAGCAGCGCCGGCGGATCCGGCCGACTCGCAAAGATCACACTGGACTGCAAGGTCACTCATGTCATCCCGGAAATGAGAAGGAACGTATCTCTTCAGATCAGTTTTGATGACGGCACAAAGGCGGTCGTCGGCACGAATGATCTGCCTACAACACTGGATATCAAGGAGTCCGACATCATTCAGATCTCATGCAAATGGAGCGCCCCTGACATGATGTAGATGTCCTTTCAATCTCAGAGGCACATCGATAGATTTGCAGAAAACTTTTTGAAATGCCTCGTTCACCTTTTCTCAACAATACCCAGATAGCCCTGGATATCCTCCGGGGCATCTGGCTTTTGCATGACGCGGACGCGCTCCTGCCTTATGCACTCAAATTCTTAGAGCGCAAGACTTCTGACGCCGCAAAAAATGACTATACTCCATCACTTTCCGCTGGATCCAGATCCTCCGGAAAGAAATCGTCTTCAGACCAGAAGAAAGTCCTGGTTCTCCCTATCCATGGCGCGCTGACAAAATACGAAACCTGCACTTCATACGGCACCACAGACATGGCAGCCACACTGATCGAATATGCATCGAAAGATGACATCGTCGGCGTAGTCCTGGATATCGATTCCCCGGGCGGATCATCAAACGCGATCATGCCGATGGTCAATGCTATCAATCAGGTCAAGGCGATGGGAAAACCTATCATCGTACACACCGATTTTTGTGCATCCGCGGCCATCTGGGTCGCTTCACAGTGCGATGCGATCTTCATGGACAACTCACTGTCAGAAATAGGATCCATCGGAGCATACGCAACGATCTTCGACAACAGCCAGAATCTTCAGACCGGCGAAAAGATCATCACCATATACGCCGACGAATCGTCGGACAAAAACAAGGGCATCCGCGAAGCCCTGGAAGGCAGATACGAAACTGTCAAGGCCGAACTTTCGGAACTTGTTTCCGACTTCCAGGCAGCCGTGAAAGCCGGACGTCCGGATCTCAAAGCAGATGCTGAAGGCGTAATGACAGGAGCGATGTTCCGTCCGGCCAAAGCGATCAAGCTCGGACTGGCTGACGGAATGGCATCACTCCAGGAGTGCATCGAAAATGTATATATCAGGGCCGAATATCAATAAACCATAATTATCAATATCATGAAACTCACAAAACTTTCAAACAACAAGATGGGACAGGTTCTCGCTAACCTGTTCAAGAAAGATGTGCTTTCTATCGCTGACGACGGCAAAGTCCAGCTGTCTGACGAAGAGCGTGAGACCGTGAAGAAGACGTTCGGTGAGAAGTTCCTCACAACGCTGGAAAACACGGTCTTTGACGAAACCGCTTCAAACGAAGAGGTGAACACGCTTTTCAATGCTGCAGTCGAGGCAAAGACCGCAAGCCTTCAGACCGAACTCGCTGAAGAGAAAGCAAAGAACAAGCAGCTGCAGGAGAGCGTGAACGTATTGATCGCTGAACCGGAGCCAAAGCCTAAGACTGAGAAGGTACGCGGATCACAGAAGACCCAGGTCTTTAAGATCAATGCATCAGCACCGCACAACGTCACAGCACTGGCGGTACTTGGCGCTGAGAATCCTTTCACTCTTATCCACCAGGCCGAGGATTCTTCCATCGATATCACCGACCTGAAGGCCGAACTTTCGATGGCTATGCCTATCGGAACAAAACTCGACCTTCTCAATAAGTATATCTATGGCGGATATGACGACATCAAGCACTTCAGGAAGATCGAATCCAACGGCAAAGACTACCTCGCTGCAACCGTCGTTATGTCTGAGGTATCACAGCAGTTCAGCGACGAATGGACTCCAAAGGGAACAGGAAAATTCACTCCTCTGACAGTCAAGTATCGCCGCCACAAGATCAATGTATCGATCAATCCTACAGAGGTCATCGGCTCATGGCTTATCGACCTTTATGAGCAGGGCAAGACCCCTGACCAGCAGCCTCTCATTCAGTACATGGCAGTGACACACATTCTTCCTAGAGTCGGACAGGATATTACCTACACTATGCTCGGTAAGGGTAAATTCGTTGAAGCATCCAACGTCCAGGAAGGTCAGGAGGGCACGGCTTCCGCTGAATCAATGGACGGTATCGAGACCATCCTCGTCGATGCTAAGAAGGCCGGCAACACGAAGATCAACTTCTTTAGAAACGCAAAGAATCTTCTTGAAATTGAGGACGACGGTGAATTCCTTGAAGCGATCCACACCTACGCTACAAGCATATCGCCTCTGTTCAAGAGCGCGATCATGAAAATCAAATGTTCGCAGCAGATTATCGACAGGTACAACGCATGCGACTTCAAGGTATATGCGAAATATACTGGCGAGAAGATCGGCAACAGCATCAGATTTTCAAAGTTCACGCTTGAACCTATGGAATGTATGTACAGTTCACCTATCCTGATTGCCACCCCTGACGTCAATATGGTGATGCTCGTGGATCGCGCTAATGCTAAAAATTGCATCAACGACATCCAGAAGAGAGACTATAAAGTCAGGATTTTCGGCGAATACTCGCTTTCAGTCGGATTCCTGATCTCAGAGGCAGTCTTCGCATACGTTCCTGACGGATACGATCCATCTGCAGCCGTGATCTCAGATCCTTTGAAGTACAGTGGAAACTGGTACAACGGAGGTGACGGAGCAGCAGAAGCCAGCGACGAAGGCGAAACAGAGTAATCCCCTAGCCAGAGCCGGATCCAGCGCGATCCGGTTCCGGCTTGAACATTAACCCATAAAATCACTTTCACCATGTTACCAAAGGTATCTATCAATAAGAACGGAGACGGCGCCGGATGCGCTACTCCAAAGGATCCTACCATCATCGTCGTCGATGTGGATGATGTAGCATCAGAGCCAACCCGCGTCGTCGGAAATACAGTCCTGGAGGGCGACCTCGAACTGAAGGAAGGCGCCAAGGCAATCGGCATCTATGCAACCCCTGACACCATTGACGCCGGATACGACCAGGAAGGCGAAACCGATGCAAGAGGATTCAAGGACAAAGTCGGATTCGACCACCCTGGCGACAGCACTGACATCAACAACTTTGCCGAAGGCGGTGCAAACAAGGGATTCATCATCCTTGTCAAGGAGTGCGACGGCACAGCCAACGGCAAGACCAAGATGTACGGCCAGAAATGCAGCCCGCTTTTCATGACGTCATCACCTACCAACAACAAGGAAGGAAACAAGCGTCACTTCGACTTCAATCAGTCCATGTCCACAAAGTTCGTCCCTGGCGAATACACCGGCAAAATGCCTGAACTCGCTCCGACATCAGAGGCGGCAGCCGCTAACCCTGAAACAGAGTAATCATGGAAGAGACAATGAAAACAACAGCTGCAGCCGAAAGCGCTGCAGCTGATCCTTCACAGGATATCCAGTCGATCGAAATGCCTGAAGATTGCTACTGTCCGGCTGTAGTCGTAATGTGCCACCCCGGCACACTCGACCTGATGAAACGCATCTGGGAAGAGAGACTTCAGAATACAGCACTGATCTTCGTCGAACTTGATGAATCTACAGAGGGCCTTCTCAATCAGTTGGGGCGCGCCCTGGCACACAAGGAGATCACTCCGACATTCGTCCTGGCACCTGCCAACCTGATCCCATGTTCAGAGATCACGCTCGACGACCTTCAGATACCTGTCGTATATGTCACTAAGGACGGCAAGAGAGTCTATGACGCCGTCGTCCCTATGACATTCGATGTCGAGAAGGCTCAGGAACTGATCGAAGAAATGGCAATAGCAGACACCTATTCTGCAGAAGAGTTCGTCAAACTGAACGAAGATTTTGCCCGCGCGTATGCTGAGAGACACCGCACCCGCGCCCTGGAGGTCGGAATCAGTTTCGGAAACTACATCAGCCCTGTCACAAGAGGCACGCCGTGCGGAAACAAGGTGATTGAAGCCCTGATGCGAAAGAAATTCCTTTCGGCCAACAAGGTCGGCTTCGAGGCCATCGAATCGGAAATCATAATGACACTGAAGAAGTAATGAACGAAATTTCCAAGTGGTTAAATGAAGGAGCCGGGATCCAGGAAGGAATCCGGCTTCTTTCAATA
>JAFTYS010000028.1 GCA_017461285.1 Bacteroidales bacterium
ACCGTCCTTGAGCTCAGAATAGTCAGCAACGTCGGCATACATACTCCATACGAGTGGAGAGATGATTCCGGTGAATACAGATATGAGAATCTGGAAGGCGAGCATAGCCCAATAGCCTCCTGTCGTTGCAGGAAGGAAGAAAAATGCTATGCTGAGGCCGATGAGTACGGCCATCGAAATCATATAGGTTGACTTCTTGCCGAGATTCTTGGACATCGGAACGGCAATTACCACACCGACCATGTTTGCAATCTCTCCGATGGAGAGGAAGATGCTGGCTGATACGAGGAAAGCCCACTGAGGTGCCATCTCGACTGTCTTCTGTATATAGTCGGCAAAGAAATATGCAGTGGTCGTACCGCGTACTGTGTTGAAGAGGTTTGAAGCAAGGGCGGCACCGATGAGAATCCACCAAGGCTTGTTCTTGAGAAGGAGTTTGAGGTCCTTGCCTACCGACACAGTTGACTCGCTCTTCACATGCTCCTTGGTAAGAAGGAAGCTGAGGATGAAGAGAATGAAGCAACATGTGGCAATGATGATCATGGCCTTGTTCCATGCAGCAGGTGATGTAGATATGGATGCAAGTCCGCCGGCGCCTTCCACTGCAACACGACCCTTGTCGAACATATTGCAGAGAGGTTCCCATGCAAAGAGGGCGATGAAGCTTCCGCCGTATGCAAAGAACATTCTGTAAGAAGAAAGCACGGACTTCTCGTCAGAATCCGCTGTCATCACATTCAGGAGGGAGCCATAAGGGACATTGATTCCCGTATAGACTGTCATCATGAGAAGGTAAGTGACATAAGCCCAGACTGTCTTACCGTTCTCCGGAGTAGTGAACAGGAGGATTCCGCAGACGGCGAACGGAAGGGCGAAGAAGAGCAGATACGGACGGTATTTGCCCCAGCGGGTCTTTGTGCGGTCTGAGATGATTCCCATCATAGGGTCTGAGACGGCATCCCAGATTCGGGTCACGAGCATGAGGACTCCTGCATCAGCGAGGCTGAGTCCGAATACATTGGAGTAGAAGAACGGAAGGAAGTATGAGAAGAGCTTCCAGAACATCGACGATGACATGTCGCCGAAGCCGTAGCCTATTTTTTCGCTTAATTTCATATGGCGCTCAAGTTATTAGTTCATAGTGATTTATATATAATTCGCTGCTATCAAAACGCAGCAGCGAATTATAGCGAAGTGGTTGAGGGTCAGAGGGTTAGATGCTAGCCTTATAGATTGCGGTCGATAAGGCGGTTGAGACGCTTGACGGTCTCGCCGGTGGTGAAGGCATCTGGCTCGGTGTTGAGGCAGTAATCCACCAGACGGTCAACAGTCGATGTGGCTACGTGCATGCGGGTGTCGCTCGATGCATAGTAGATGAACACCTTGCCGTCCTCGTCTGCGATCCATCCGTTGGTGAAAAGGACATTCATCACATCTCCGACATATTCCCAGCCTTCAGGGACCATGAAGAATCCTGCCGGCTCGGCGATCACCTTCGAAGGATCTTCAAGCGAAGTCATATACATATAAAGGACATAGCGCAGACCTGATGCACATCCGCGTACACCATGAGCGAGATGCAGCCAGCCCTTGGAAGTCTTGATAGGATGAGGGCCCTCACCATTCTTGCTTTCCTTGATGGTGTGATAGAAACGGTGGTTGATTATCTTCTCCTCGGTGATGACTACCTTCTCCATGCTGTCAACAAGAGCCCAGCCTATGCCGCCGCCGTTGCCGGCGTCGATGAAACCGTCCTGCGGACGTGTGTAGAGGGCATATTTTCCGTCCACGAACTCCGGATGAAGCACCACATTACGCTGCTGGGAAGTCGATTCCATGTCTGGAAGCCTCTCCCAGTTGACAAGGTCCTTTGTGCGGGCCACGCCTGCAGCTGCCACGGCAGACGAAAGGTCGCCAGGTGCAGCAGAAGGGTCCTTGCGCTCGACGCAGAAGATACCGTAAATCCAGCCGTCCTCATGAGCGGTCAGACGCATGTCATAGACATTGGTTGCAGGTTCACCATATTCCGGCATGGTGATAGGACGGTCCCAGAAACGGAAATTATCTACTCCGTTAGGACTCTCCGCCACAGCAAAGAACGACTTGCGGTCTGCTCCTTCGACGCGGACTACAAGTATATATTTACCGTTCCACTTGATGGCTCCGGAATTGAAGGCTGCATGAACGCCGAAACGCTCCATCAGATATGGATTGGTCTCCTTGTTGAGGTCATAGCGCCAGAAAAGAGGTGCGTGATCTCCGGTAAGGATAGGATTTTCATAGCGTTCATAGACGCCGTTTCCTTCTATAGGCTGGTTTTTCTTCGTTATGAGGGCTTCGTGCTGGGACTTGAGCCACTCCAATCTTTCTTCGAAAGTCATATATGATTTGGTTTAGATCCCCGGTCGAGCCGGGGATGACGGTTGAATGTTCTTTATGAATCCCTGATCGGGCCGGGGATGACGGTTGAATGGTCTTGACATATCTCCGATCAGGTCGGGGATGACGTAAAGGAGTAACGTTAAGGTGACGTAAAGGGATTAGAGGAACAGCATCTGGTCGAGCTCGGAGAATGCCTTGAAGTCATCAGCTGACTCCTGACCAGGGAACGGAGCATAATAGTGGTTCGGCTGGTCGCAGGCGTTTCTCCATGTGAGGACATAGCTTACAGGATAATCCTTGATTGCAGGATAAAGAACTTCTGTCCACCACTTAGGATCTTTAAGCGTCTCATGCCCTGTTTCTGTTACAGCCGCTATCTTTCCATGTTCTTTTGCAAAAGCCACGGTGATGTCAAGGGCATTCTTCATGTCGGCCATGTATCTTTCCTTCGATCTTGAATGATAGCAGTCGAAGCCGACCATATCAACGTATTCATCGCCAGGATATCTTTCACCATAAACTTCAGGTGAAGAAAGCTCTCCGGCTCCAGGTGAGTATGACCACACAAGGTTTGTCATGCCGCGCTCACCTTCCATATAGTCGTATGTCATCTTCCAGAGGGCCTTGTACTGCTCTGTGGTGCAGAGTTTCTGTCCCCACCAGAACCAGCTTCCGGTATGCTCGTGCCAAGGTCTCCAGATCACAGGAATGGTCTCGCCGTCCGCAGTCTTGAGCGACTCCATGAAATCAGCCGCATTCTTGAGCCATCCCATGAAATACTCATGCTTCTCACCGCCCGGAAGAATAGAAGCCACTACCTGATCTGATGAAATATCCCAGGCATCACCGCCTGTGAGCGGATTGCGAGGATGCCAGGAGAATGTCACGATGCCGCCTCTTTCGTGATGAGCCACGGCTGAAGCACGCATGTTGTCGAAATCGTTCTTGTCAAGATTGGCCGGCCAGCCGAGTTCTATGCCGCCGAGATCCATTCCGAACACTGCAGGATAATGACCGCTTACAGCATGTACATCTGACTGCACGAATTCAGTGGCATCATCTTCAAGTTTCCATGAATGACCGTACATCAGGTCGTCCTGGTGGCCGTACATGATCTTTCCGTCCTCCACGAGACCGGCAAGGCGGTCCAGAAGTGACTCGGCAGGGGTCTGTGCGGGCTCCTGCGAGCCGCATGAGATTGCTGCAACAAGAATTGCAAGCATGGTTACAGGTTTCAGTATATTTTTCATAATCTTATGGTTTTATTCTGTTGTAAAGATCCTTCGCTGATGCTCAGGATGACAATTCAACGTTCCGGTTGACAGTCGAACATTCAAGTTGACTGATGAACTACTGCGGTGCGTTACGGTAAACATCATCGAGAGTGAAGCTGTTGGTGTAAGACGAAATCAGCGCCTGAATCGCCTCCTTAGCCTCGGTAGAGCAATATTCACCTGTGCCGTGATCTATGAATGCATGGCGTTCGTTGCCTGCACCCTTGGCCCCGTTGTCCCATATCATTGACGGAACGCCGTATGTCTTTGCCAGCTTTGCAAAATATTTAAGGTAATACTGCTGGAACTTCTGCTCACGGCCGGTCGCACGGTTTACACATCCGAACTCGCCCATATACACAGGGATTCCCTTCGATATATAGTTCACATAAATCTTTTCAAAGACCTTCTTCAGGTCAGCTTCGTTGTCTCCTGCCACCTTCTTCGACGGATCTGCCGTATGTCCCCACTCATTCACCTTGGCTGCAAGGGTATAATCATATGGATCATAACAATGTACGGACATCATCAGCCGGTCCGACGCAGTATCCTCAGGCATGACGAAAGATTCTAAAGAGATATCCACATTCGTACAATATGCCGGAATACCGAGGATTCTGTCGGTATTCTCACCACCGGCTGCACGTACGGCATCCACAAACGCCTGATTCCACTCGTTCAGACATTTATACTGCTTGCCGCCGTCATTCCTGTTGGATCCCCAGCCCCATCCGCCGTCATGGATCTCATTAAAGGCTTCAAATATAAGAAATTCTCCTTTATCCTTGAACTTTTCCGCAATCTGTCCCCACATGGCTCCGATCTGCTCAAGGAGCTGCTTCTGCACCTCAGGATTCGCCGCAGCACTCTTGATGTCAAGCCAGTACTTGCTGTCGCTGCCGTCGTGATGCATATTGATGATGGCATTCAGGCCTGCCGCCTCGGCATATCCGACCACTTCGGCAACTCTGTCGAGCCAGGCAGTTTCTATCTTATAATCCGGTGCTTCTCCGATATGTCCCATCCAGGTCACAGGGATACGGACAGTATTGAAACCAGCTGCCTTTACCTTAGTGAAAGTTGCTGCCGTAGCCTTCGGGTTGCCCCAGAAAGTCTCTCCGGATACGCCGTTGTTCTGCGCATCGAAATGATTGCCAAGATTCCAGCCTATACCGAGACGTCCGGCAAACTGCCATGCAAGATTGCCGTCGTCCTCAGGAACGACCGCATTACCATTGCCATCGCCATTGTTTCCCCCGCCTCCCGGAGGTATCTGAGCTGCAGCCTGAGTCACTTCAACATACTGCTTTTCTTCACCGGCAACCACGGAAATCCTTGTCTGGCGCATCTCTGCCACAGTATTCTTCTGCACGGTCACGGTCACGACCGTCTTGCTGTCCGCATCCTTCCCGCCTTTTGCGGCAGTAAGCCATCCGTCTCCGGGCACAAGGAAAATCTGCTCGGAAGCAGTCACGGTAAAGGTCTGCTCTCCGCCGTCAGCGGTGAATTCGAGTGATGTCCTGTCAACAGAAAGTTTGACTGCCTCCTGCTGCTGGGGAGCATCCGGACCGCATGACACGGCCAGAAGAATCAATGAGAGTATGTAAGGTATCGTTTTCATATTTCTGTTTTTGATCCCCGATCAGGTCGGGGATGACGGTTAATCAGGTCGGGGATG
The DNA here is from genome assembly GCA_017461285.1 of Bacteroidales bacterium. The sequence goes on from JAFTYS010000028.1 coordinate 5,335, forward strand.
ACGGTTAATCAGGTCAGGGATGAGTGCGACTTCTGTACGTCATTGCCGGCTCATCCGCTCACAACGTCATTGCCGGCTTGACCGGCAATCTCTATTTCAAGGACGGCATTGACTCGCGAGTCAGTACATAAGGGCTGGACATCACCTGCTTCCAGTAATCACCTGTATTAAGGTTGAAGTTGCCGTCGGACGGGGTCAGGACGATGTTTCCGTTGGAATCGGAATTGCACCATACCATGAACCATGACCATTTGTTGCCGGCATCCATGCACTTTGCAGGATCAGGAATATTGCCGCACTCGCTGACCGTCACAAGCTTCTTTCCCTTGGTCAGGTCAACCATGGCCTGATACTGACGCGTCTTTGCATCTGTATTGGTTTCATATATGTCCACACCAAGTATATCGACATATTCATCTCCCGGATAC
>JAFTYS010000029.1 GCA_017461285.1 Bacteroidales bacterium
AAAGGGACATTCAGGCAGATAGGCATTGAGGACATAGAATGGATCAGTCTGAACGGAGTCAAGCAGGCAGCTCCCGAACAACGTGCAGCATGGCTGGATGAGATAAGGCGGAAGTTTGCCTTATGAGTATTTCCTTGGAAGCCGCAGGATGATGGCGAGCAGGGCGAATGATCCCATTACGAAAGGATAGTAGAGGTATCCGATTATTGAGATCGATGATGCTCCGGACAGTCCGGCAGCCATCAGAAGCTGGGCTCCGTATGGAATCATTCCCTGGATCAGACACGAGAAAGTGTCGAGGATACTTGCGCTTTTGCGTGGGTCAAGCCCGTATTTCTTCGTGATATCCTTTGCGATGCCGCCGGTTGTGATGATTGCTATCGTATTGTTTGCCGTGCAGAGGTTGGCAAGGGATACCAGGCCGGCGATGCTGAGCTCCGCGCCGCGTTTCCCGCTTATCTTACGGGTCATTCCGCTCACGATGAAATCCAGTCCGCCGTTGGCTCGGATCAGTTCAAGCATGCCTCCGGCGAGCATTGTCACGATGATCAGGTCGCCCATTCCGCTGATTCCGTCCCCGATCGAGGTGAGGAAAGATGTCCAGCCAAGGCTTCCGTTGAGGAATCCGATGAGGGCGTTCACAAACAGACCTATCGTCAGCACCGCAGCTACATTGATGCCCGAAACAGCAAGCACGATGACGAGTATATAAGGAACGAGAAGGATCCAGTCTATAGGGCCGGCTTCGGGCGTTACAGATACGGATGATCCCAGTATTATATAAAGTATTGCAACTATTATTGCTGCCGGACCGGTGATCCTGATATTGGCCTTGAACTTGTCCGACATTGAGCATCCCTGGGTCCTGGTCGCTGCGATGGTCGTGTCTGATATGAACGAAAGGTTGTCTCCGAAGAATGCTCCTCCGACTATTATGGCAGTGATGAAGGGTGTGCTTGAGAGGACTCCTGATGCTCCCGTGAGAGCCAGTTCTTCAGCGATTCCCGCTGCAACAGGCACGAGAGCGACTATAGTTCCGACGCTTGTTCCTATGGACATGGAGATGAAGCATGCGGCAAGGAAGAGACCTGCATAAAGCAGTCTGCCCGGAAGTATCCTTAACGCCAGATTTACCGTGGCATCGATTGCCCCGATCTCCTTCGCAGTTGCCGCGAATGCTCCTGCAAGCACGAATATCCATATCATCAGGAGCACATTCCTGTTGCCGGCACCTTCCGAGAATATCGCGATTCTCTGCTCCAGTGTCTTGCCGCGGCAGATAAGGACGGCATATATCGATGCAATCAGGAATGCCGCGGAAATAGGAATGGCATAAAAGTCTCCTGCGGCTATGGATGATACAAGGTATACGCAGAGGAATACCAGCAGCGGGCTCAATGCGAGCCAGCCGTTCATCGGCTTGGCTTCATATGCAGCCCATTTCTTCTTCACCCCTTTCAGGAGCTCGTTGATGTATCTGTTTGGAATAATGCCCATGGGAAATCGTTTTGCCGGTGCAAAGATACATAAAATTGGATTATCTTTGCGGAGATATATCGACTTCGCCCGATATGACTAGGAGAAGCCCGATATGACACACAGAGGGTTGATGAAAGCAGATAAGAATAAGAGGACGGGGCTTCAGGCGCCGAAGGGGGAGACTACGGTCCTCCTCCACACCTGCTGTGCACCATGTTCAAGCGCCATAATAGAGGCGATGGTGCAGAACGGGATAACTCCTGTCATATATTACTGCAATCCCAATATCTATCCTCGCGAAGAGTATGAGATCCGTAAGAACGAATGTACCAGATATGCCCAGTCTCTAGGTTTGGAAATCATCGATGCGGACTATGACCATGAGAACTGGCTTGAAGCAGTCAAAGGCCTTGAAGGAGAACCTGAAAGGGGAGGACGCTGTCTGAAATGCTTCAAGCTCCGCCTGCTCCGTACGGCGCAGTATGCCCTTGAAAGGGGCATAAAGGTGATCACCACAACCCTGGCTTCATCCCGCTGGAAGTCTCTGGACCAGATAAACGAAGCCGGCCAGTGGGCTTGTCAGACGGTATCGTCCGGAAATCCCGGGAGATTTCCGGATAAGGAACCGGAATCAGGCAGTCTGTCCGGGGATTGCCAGGAAAATACGGACGAAGTCATCTGGTGGGACCGGAACTGGCGCAAAGGCGGCCTTCAGGAACGCCGCCTGCAGATTATCAGGGAATACGATTTCTACAACCAGCTGTACTGCGGCTGCGAATTCAGCATGAGAAAGGAGGACTAAAGCCCCCCTTCACATGATTTAACCACTACCTCGCAACCTTCCCTTACTTCTTCAGGAATCTCGCACCTGGTATAACGTGTGCTCTCGGCTGCGTCGTTATTGGACGTCAGAGTAAGGTTCCTGTCCTTGATTTCTACATTGTATGCTGCCGCCCATCCTTCTCCGTCGTTATATTTTCCGGTAAGGAGGCCATTCTCAAGATTCCATGTTCCGCGGTAAAGGCGGTATGCTCCCGAACCTATCTTCTGATACATTCCGAATGTCTTGTCATCGCTGAAATCCAGATAGACATCTCCGCTTACGGAAAGCGATGTGCTGTGCCACTCTCCGCACAGCTTTTCCTCAAGGGACATCTTGTCGTCCTTGTCCTTTCCACACCCTGCCAGTATCAGCAGTGCCGATAATATGTATAGTAACTTCTTCATATTCAATCCGTTTTTGAATTTCCGGGCTGGCCGGAAATGATGTTTAGAGCCAGCCTCCGTTGCTGGTGGCGAAAGGTCTTGATGCGATAGAAAGCTCTCGCGAATAGGTCATTTCTCCGATGCCGTCTTCCATTGAAGCGTCCTTTCCTACCGCTCCCTTGAGGACAATCTTGCCCGAACCGATCTTAGAGCATTCGATCTCAAGCTTGCCGTTCCGTATCACAGGATCCGATGCAAGTCCGAGGGCTGTCTTTGTGGCTGGATCGACACTGACAGTGTAGTCGTCATACGGATTGCAGTAGCGGCTGATGTCGATGCTCATCTTCTTCCCTGCCTGGGTCAGGATGGTCGGAGTTCCTTCTATTGCCATGAGGAATTTCCATGCATCGACAGCTCCGGTACCCATCTTTCCCTTGTATTTGCCGAGGTCCAGCTTGGTCCATGAGTAGCTGCTGAGGTCATAATAGTCCTTTGTTCCGGTAAAGCCTGCGTCAATCTCGTTGACGGAGGTAAGGAGCAGCGACTGGAATTCATCCCTTGTCAGCTTCTTGCCTATCTTCTTTGCATATGAGATACCAAGCGCGGCGACTCCGGATACATGAGGACATGCCATAGAAGTTCCCTGCATGTAAACGTAATTCTGGTTGCCTTCGATGCCCGGAGAACCCTGGGCGGCATTCGATACGCCCGTCGAAAGGATCATCATGCCGTAGTTGTTCTCGTCGAAGTATTCTCCTCCAGGCGCTGCTATCTTGCATCCGGGACCATAGTTGGTATATCCTCCAGGAAGGTAGTCAGCTCCGAAAGCGGTCACCGAAATCACATAAGGAAGGGCTCCAGGGTAGCTCGAGTAAGGCTGCCTGTGGTTTCCTGCCGCGAAGACAGCTATATTACCTTCCAGAGACTGGTGGTTGCTGTTCGCCGGATCAAGGAAATACTTCAGTGCTGCATTCTCAAGCGGCGATCCGTCTACCTTCACTTCCTTTCCGTCAATATTGAATTCGCCACCGTTTATGTACATGTCGTCGCTTGTGAGGGCATACGAGTTTCCATATGAGCATTGGGCTATGCAGGCTCCGTTGTCTGCGGCGTATATGAATGCTGCGGCATTCTGGGCGTCCGAAGCGCTTCTGCTGCCTTCAAATATCTGGCATGTCATGAGTCTGACGCCGTCTCCCTTGCCTGTACCGCCGGCAATCGAGCTCACTCCTGTGCCGTTTCCGTTTTCAGCTCCTATGATTCCGGCCACATGTGTTCCGTGTCCGCTTCCACCGGTCCAGTTCAGCAGGTTACCCTTTACGGCTTCTGCATCCTTTCCTTCAAGAAGGCCGTTGACGTAGTCCTTTGTTATCTTGGTGCATCCTACGAAGTTGAATCCGTATTTGTCGTCGATGAATCCGTTTCCGTCATCGTCCACATTGACATCGCCGTTCAGCTCGGCCTCGTTTACCCAGAGGGCGTTCTTGAGGTCCTCGTGCATGCTGTTCACCGCGCAGTCGAATACGGCTACGATGACGCTAGGGTCGCCTCCGGTGAGCCTCCAAGCGTCGCGCACTCCTACGTCAGCGCCGGCAACGGCATTCTTGGCGACTGTCTTGTCTCCCGTGTTCACAAGGTTCCACTGATATGGAAGATACGGGTCGTCGAATCCGTAAGGTGAATCTTCAGGAACAGGGCTCATCTTCGTCTGAGGCGCAGGGATGAACTCCACGACCTTGTCGGAAGTCACAGGCTCGAGGAACGAGTTGTACTGGACGGATACCACCGAAGGAAGCGATGCAGCCTTGGCTGCAGCTTCCCGGAGAGGAGTGCTTTCGTCAAAGCTTATCTGGTACCATCTGTGAAGCCCGTATTTTCTGGCTACCTCAACATTTTTCGGCTGGATCAGCAGGGCCGGGAAGAGGTCATCGGCCTCTGATACGGCCAGGATGCCCGCGACTGTCTCTGCATCGCCTTCGGCAATGCGTGAAGCAGTCGCTTCGTCAAGCTTCACCAGCAGCGAACCCTGCTGGAACTCGCCCTGGATGTCACCCACGATCTTGGTCATGAGGACCTGATCTTCCTGGAGCGCAGGACTGTCTTCTGCAATCTCCTTTGTACATGCAGTACCTGCAATTGCGAGTACTGCCAGAGCATGAAAGATTCTCTTCATATGTTATTCTGTCTTTATGTTCATTACTGCCTTCTTCACTCCCTTTCCGCTTACTTCGACGGTGATGTCTCCAGCTTCGGTCCCGCTCTGGATGATGACGGTCAGCTGTCCGCTGAAAAGATGCATCTGCGGCTTCTGGAACGGTTCCAGACATGTCGGGTCTCCGTTGGCGATGGCCCTGAAGCTTCCCGCACCGCTTACCTTTACGTTTACAAGCCTGCTGTCGGCAGGAACCGGGTTGCCGTCCTTATCCACAAGGCTTACGTTGATATAGCAGAGGTCTTCTCCGTCAGCCTTCAGCACATCCCTGTCAGGCGTCAGCCTTATTGCCGCAGCCTTTCCAGCCGTGCGTACTGTCTTTTCCTCGACAGCCTTTCCGCTCTCGTCATATGCCACGACGCGGATCTCGCCCGGCTGATATGTCACTTCGTTCCACATCAGGCGGAAGCGCTTCATTGCGTCTTCTCCGAGACATGGAACCTTGCCGTCAGATTCTTCAAATGTGCGTACGCCCTGCGAAACGCCGTTGACGAAAAGCTCTGCTGACGGATATGAGGTATATACGAATACAGGAGTCACTTCTCCTTCGCGTCCCTTCCAGTTCCAGTGCGGAAGGACATGGAGGGTCTCCTCCGTCCTGTTCCACTGGCTTCTGTACAGGTAATAACGGTCCTTAGGGATGGATGCGAGGTCTATTATGCCGAATACCGAAGAATGGTTCGGCCATGCGTCGGTATCATACGGCGAAGGCTCGCCCAGATAGTCGAAGCCTGTCCATACGAACTGTCCTATGCACCAAGGGTAGTCTTCGTCGGCTGCAAAGTCGTTGTCCGGTATGTTCGACCACCAGCAGAATTCGGTGTCATATGATGAGGACTGATGGTCATCATGCATGATCGCCGACCCGATTGCGGCAGGGAAGTGGTACACTCCTCGCGAGCTCACCGTCGAAGCGGTCTCGCTTCCGAGGATTATCTTCTGCGGAAGAAGCTCGTATGCAGGGAGGTATCTGTCCACCTTGTAGTTGAATCCGACGATGTCGAGCTGCTCTGCAAATCCGTTGACCACCACTGCATTATACTGGTCCATTCCGCAGGTGACCGGACGGGTAGGGTCCTCCTGATGGCAGAGACCCTGAAGCCAGCTGGCTACAGCAAGTCCCTCTGGCTTCCACTGCGAAGGCACCTCGTTCCCGATGCTCCACATGACTACTGACGGATTGTTGCGGAAATGGTGCAGCATGTTTATCATGTCTCTCTCCGCCCATATCCTGCCGTCTCCGCTGTCCTGGTTGAAGAACCTGTGGTATCCGTTCTCGCATTTCGCTATGTCCCATTCGTCGAAGTTCTCGCACATGACCATGAATCCCATCTCGTCGCAAAGCTCGATCAGCTCTTCGGCCGGCATGTTGTGCGATGTGCGTATCGCGTCGCAGCCCATGTCCTTCAGCATCGTGAGCTGGTGTCGGATGGCTGCTTTATTGACGGCAGCTCCGAGAGGACCGAGGTCATGGTGGAGGCATACTCCGCGGAACTTGCGCGCCTGTCCGTTGAGGAAGAATCCCTTGTCCGGGATGATCTCTATCGTCCTGAAACCGAATCTTGTGCTGACCTTATCCTGCAGGTCCTTTCCGTGCCTTACGCTTATCTCAGGCCTGTCCATGTCCCAGTCAGTGTCTACAGATCCGCCTGTATATACTTCTGTCTCAGCAGAATAGAGGGCAGGATCTTCAGGAGACCAAAGTGCGGGACGCCTGACGGAGATGTTCTGCTCCACCTCTCCCTTATGTATCTGTCTTGTATCTGTCTCTTCAGCCACTACATTTCCCTGCTGGTCGATGATCCTGGTCTTTACCGTGACTGCAGATCCGTCCTGCACTCCGTTTATCTTTGTCCTGATGCGGACTGTCGCATGGTCGTAGCTTACGTGAGGGGTGGTCACATATGTTCCCCAGACGGGCACATGGACCTGCGGCAGGGTTATGTGGCGTACCTTTCTGTACAGGCCGGCTCCGGGATACCATCTCGACGACTGCTCCCTGTTTTCAAGCAGTACGGCTATTTCGTTGCCGCCTTCCTTGACCTGCCCGGTCACGTCGCACCAGAAGGAGTTGTATCCGTATGGCCAGAAATAGACTTTCTCTCCGTTCACGAATACCTGCGCCTCGCTCATGGCGCCGTCGAAATAAAGGATGTGCCTGCGTCCGTCCATCTCTTCCGCCTCGATCTCGAGGCAGCGGCGATATGCACCCTTGCCCATGTACGGCAGTCCTCCGGTACGTCCGGTCTTTTCAGTGGCCACATCTTCTCCGTTCTGGACAACGGCTACTGTCTGGAGGTCGTTTGCCTTGTCGAACGGTCCGTATATCGCCCAGTCGTGAGGTACGGAAACCTTCTCCCAGCCTTCTGCAGCTTCGATGTCATGTCCTTTGCGGAACTCCCATTCCTTCAGAATGGTTTCGCTGCGCCGGTTCTGTGCAAGAACACAGACGGCAGCCAGCGATAGTATCAGTGTAAGAATTGTCTTTTTCATATTCAATGTCATTCTGAACGAAGTGAAGAATCTTTAATCAGCAGCAAACGGATCAAGTGCCGCAGTTGGCCTTCCATTCACGAACGCGCCCTTGTCATATGCATTCCATCCGAGGCCGGCGTAGCTTGACGGCTTCCATCTGCCGTCAGCCTGCGGCTCCCAGTAGAATATTCCAAGGCATCCTTCCATTCCGCTTGTCTGCTCCAGGATGTATTCCATGGCTTCTTTCGACTTCTGCGGCTCGCTTACCGGCATGCCGACTTCGCAGAGCATCACCTTCTTTCCGAATTTTCCGTTCATGGTCTTGATGTTCGCCAGACATTTGTCTGTGTTCACCTTCCAGTCGCACCATCCGCCGTTCTCCCACCATGATGGATAGAGGGACATGCCGATGATGTCGTATGATGCGTTGCTTTGCTGCATGAGGCTGAAGAACCAGTCGAAGAGTCCGGAGTCGTGGCCGTTGCTCAGATGGACGATGACCTTTGCTGCCGGATAGACCGCCTTTACGGCGACGTATCCTGCATTGAGGAAGGCCACGAAGCTTCCTGCAGACTGGCCGCTGACCTTTCCGAGAGGCCAGAGCATTCCCTGGTTCACTTCATTGCCGACCTGGACCCATTCCACGTCGATGCCTTCGTCTTTCAAGGCCTTGAGCACCTCGGACGTATGGTCCTTGACGGCCTGGGACATCTGTACGGCATTGAAGTCCTTCCATCCTGCAGGGACGTTCTGCTTGCTCGGGTCTGCCCATGAGTCGCTGTAATGGAAATCTATCATGATGCGCATGCCAAGCTTCCGGGCGCGTTTCGCTTTTGCGACCACATCATCCTTTCCGCACCATCCTTCCTCCGGATCCACCCATACGCGAAGACGGATCGCATCGAATCCGATCTCCTTCATGAGCGCGGTGCATTCGGTCTCCTTCCCTTCGGCATTGTAGAATTTCTGTCCGTCCTTTTCCATCTCGGTCACCCAGCTGATGTCCGCTCCTTTTGCGAACGTCGCTTCGGGTACATCAGGGGTCTCGTTTTCATTCTGTGTACGGTCCGGATCTTCCGGGGTACATCCTGCCAGTAATGCGATGACGGCGGCAAATGATAATAATCTGTTAACTTTCATATTCTTCCTTCCGGTTTCCCTTATCTGACAAATATATGAATTATTTTACTATTTTTGTGTCTGAATGTTAATCAAATGACTGATATTGCCATGAAATTCAGAGCTCTGTCTGCGACGCTTGTGTTCTGTCTTCTCGCTTTGTCCTGCAGCGGGCGGAAGGAAAGCCTTTACGAAGAACATCTTTCAAGACTTGATGCGACTCTTGAGATGGCGGACGAATATATCCGCGCAAAGGAGCAGAAGATAAGCACTATCGAAAACATGCTGCACTCCAGGGGCGTCACCCCGATGCAGCAGTATCATATCTACGGACAGCTGTATGAAGAATTTTTTGCCTTCCAGTTCGATAAGGCAAAAGATGCCATCGAACATCAGATAGTCCTGGCGGATGAGATGGGCGAAAGAAGCCTGAAAGACGATGCGATGCTTGACAAGGCCCTTCTTCTGACCAATGCCGGATTCTTTCTCGAAGCGAGCCAGGTCTTCGATGCCCTTGACACCTTGGCCCTGGGTAAGGGACAGATGGTTTCCTGGTACAATGCAAGGCAGAAGTTTCTCCATGATTATCAGGAATATGTGCGGACGTCTGAATTTGTGGTTCCGGATGCGGACAAGATAAAGTTCTATCAGGACAAGGCCCTTGCCGGCACACCGTCAACGTCTCCTATGAACCGCCATATCCGCATCCTCAGGATGATAGAGGAGCAGGAGTTCGAAGAAGCCTATGAAGAAAACCTCAGGTTCATCAATTCTCTTGACCAGACCGATCATGACTATGCGGTCCAGACATACTGGCAAGGATTCATATGCGAGAATCTGGAAAGGGAAGAAGAAAACATCTACTGGTGGGTAGAGTCTGCCATATGCGACATCAAAGGCGCGGTCAAGGACAATGCTTCATTGTGTTCGGTGGCCATAAAGCTAAGCTCTCCGGAAGATACGGAGCGTGCCTTCAAGTATATCAGGCTGTCTCTCGATGATGCAGTCTACTACAATGCAAAGCTGCGCAAGGTACAGATCGCTTCCACCATGCCATGGATCCAGAGCGCCTATACCGAGAGCAAGGAGATGCAGAGCCGTGACAGAAATATGTATTTCGTCTTTACAGTGGGTGCGGCATTGCTGCTTGCGATGGTCTCCTTTCTGTCGGTAAGCTTCTATATCAAAGGAAGACGGTCTACACGCGAAATCCGTAAGAAGACAGAGCAGCTTGCGGAATACAACCTTTCCATCAAGGAAGCGGAAGACAGTCTGCGCAAGATCAATTATGACCTGATAGAGGCCAACGCCGCCAAGGAGGAGTATCTCGGACTCTTCCTTTCGATGTGTTCGGGATATCTGGACAAACTCAAGAAAAGCATCACCCGCGACCAGTATGATGCCGAACTGAAGAACTTCTACAAGACTTTCGACACTTCCTTCCTCTCGCTGTATCCGTCTTTCGTCGATGATCTGAACTCCCTTCTCAAGGAGGACGGACGCGTTGTCCTGAAGGAAGGTGAGATGCTCAATACCGAGCTAAGGATCTTCGCCCTGATCAAGCTCGGCATCACCCAGTCGTCCCATATAGCATCTCTTTTGAGGTATTCCGTCAACACTATCTACAACTACAGGGCGCAGATAAAGAATGCCGCTCTGGAGGATAGGGACAACTTCGAAGAAAAGGTGAAAAAGATCGGTTCAAGGCACTGAAAAACGCCCTTTCTTTGTCACTTTTTCCACTTTTCAGATATATGTGAAATTTTTGTAACCCGCTATAAATTAGCGGGTTAAGTTCTTGATATTCGAGTGATTTTCCACTTTTGTGAAACGTAATAATCAGGCAGACCATCTTTTGTCCACTTTTTTGCTTGTTTTTATGGCGTAAGTTCATTGAAAATCAATGTGTTATGGTGTGGTTGTCCACTAATTTTCCCCTATGGTCAGTCATAGTGGACGGATGAGCGTTATTTTTTTATTAAATTTGAGACACGAATTAAAGATTTCGTACACAAACATATTAACACATAAACACTAACCCATGAAACACCTAACTTATCGAATCGCCCTTATCTTTGCGGTAATGGCTCTGAGCTGCGCAAGCGCGTTCGCTCAGCAAGTGAAAGGTACGGTCAGGGATTCAGCTGGCGAGCCTGTAATAGGCGCGGCGGTCGTTGTTGAAGGCACGACCAACGGTACAGTTGTTGACCTCGACGGTAATTTCATGTTTGACACAGCAGTCCCTTCAGATGCATTCCTTGTGGTCACTTCCATCGGCTACAAGACTGCACGCGTTCCAGTAGGGGAGGGCAGCCTGAACATCGTGCTTGAAGAAGATACGACGATGCTTGAAGAGACGGTCGTTGTCGGATACGGCGTCCAGAAGAAGAGCGTCGTTACTGCAGCGATTTCTTCAATCACTTCAGAAGATCTGAAGTCACAGTCACAGACCCGAGTGGACAATCTCCTTCAGGGTATGACTTCCGGAGTTGTCGTTACGACTCCTTCCGGTGCTCCGGATGCTGCCGGTCAGGTACGCGTACGTGGTGTCGGTTCCATCAATGGAAGTGATCCTCTTTACATCATTGACGGTTTCGCAGTCAGCGGAGGCATCGACTACCTGAACCCTAACGACATCGAGCGTATCGAGGTGCTCAAGGATGCCGCTTCCGGCGCTGTCTACGGTGCACGTGCAGCGAACGGAGTCATCCTCGTAACTACAAAGCAGGGTCAGAAGGGAAAGACCAAAGTGAATTATGACTTCTCTTACGGATGGCAGAACCCATGGCGCAAGCCTTCGGTCCTCAATGCAACCGAATATGCCATCATGATGAACGAAGGCTACCTCAATGCAGGTCAGGCTCCTGTATATGATGATCCGTATTCATTCGGAGAAGGTACTGACTGGGTAGGACTCATCTTCAACAACAACGCTCCTGTAATGAAGCATGACCTCAATGTCAGCGGCGGTAACGAAAAGACCACATATTCTACATCTTTCGGCTATCTCAGCAGAGAAGGTACGATCGGCGGTAACTACGGCCGTTCGAACTATGACAGATTTACTGTACGCCAGACTCTGAATTCCGTTCTCTTCGACAACACTGCCGACAGGTCATGGCTCAACAAGATGACCATGAGCACAAGCGTTTCCTATGCGCATATCAATTCTACCGGCATCAGCAACAACTCTGAGTTCGGTTCGCCTCTCGGCTCGGCTCTGGGCATGTCTCCGCTTCTCGATGTATATGCTACTCCGGAGGAGGAAGAGTCATACAAGACAATGTATCCTGACGGATATGCACATATCGTAAGAGATGCTTCCGGCAGGGCTTATACTGTAGTTGACGGTAATGTATACAATGAGCAGACCCATCCGCTTGCTTCATTGAGCCTTCCTGGAACAAAATACGATACAGACAAGTTCGTTGCCAACGGCGCTGTCGAACTGAACATCTGGGATGCCCTCAAGTTCCGTTCATCTGTCGGCATCGACCTTGCGTTCTGGGGAAATCACGGTTATACAAAGCAGTATTTCCTTTCTTCAAAGAGCTACAATTATAATACTGTAGCATCTGAGACCACATATGACAAGGACGGCAATGCCACAACGACAGAGAAGATCAACTATGCAGAGTCTGCGCAGCAGGAGATGAACCGCGCCCTCAGATGGCAGGTTGAGAATGTCATTTCATACGACAAGACATTCGGAAAGCATAGCGTTGCTGCTGTCCTCGGACAGACAGCCATCCGCTCCACTTCTTCAAATGTAGGTGCAAATGCCCGCGGACTCATGTATCCTTATGATGAGTGGAAGATTTCGGTAAACAATACTGTCGGACAGCAGGCTGACGGAAACCGTAACGGCTGGGGAAGCTGGAATTCGATCGCTTACTCGCTTCTCTCATACTTCGGCCGTGTTTCATACAACTATGATGAGCGCTACATGGCGGAGGTTACAATGCGTGCCGACGCTTCTTCAAACTTCGGTCCTAACAACAAGTGGGGATACTTCCCTTCATTCAGCTTGGGATGGAATGCGAAGAACGAAGAATTCCTTAAGGATGTATCATGGCTTTCAGCATTGAAGCTTCGCGGATCATGGGGTATCAACGGTAACGACCAGATCGGTAGCTTCAGATATGCTGTCTATATGAGCTCAGGCAACAACTATACATTCGGTTCGGGAGCCAACGGCAGCGAGACCATCAGCATTGGTGCCAAGCCTAACGGACTTGCAAACCCTAATGCAAAGTGGGAGCAGTCGATCCAGACTGACATCGGAGTTGATATGGGATTCCTCGGAAACCGCGTCACCTTCACTGCCGACTGGTATAACAAGGTCACTTCCGGAATGCTTATGGATATGCAGGTGCCTGGTTATGCAGGTGACTCTGCCCCTATCGGAAACGTAGGTACCATGTCGAACTCAGGTGTCGAGCTTGATCTCGGATATCGTGACGATTACGGTGATTTCAGCTGGAGCATATCTGCGAATGCGACTTATACAAGGAATGTCCTCACAGAGCTTGGAGACGATGCGACTTCTCTTTATGGTTCATCTCACAAGATCGGCCAGCTTACACGCGGTATCGTAGGTCTTCCATTCCCATACTTCTACGGCCACAAGTCAGACGGTATCTTCCAGAATGCAGAAGAGGTTGCGGCTCATGTAAATGCGAACGGACAGGCTCTCCAGCCTAACGCCCAGCCTGGTGACGTACGTTTCGTGGATGTCGACGGTGACGGCGACATCGATGACGACGACCGCACATACATCGGCAAGGGTACTCCGGACTGGTCGTTCGGTCTCAATATCGGCTTTGAGTGGAAGGGAATCGATTTCAACATGCTCCTTCAGGGCGTAGTAGGAAATCAGGCTTTCAACGTGACACGTCGTACGGACCTCTATTACATCAACCTTCCTAAGACCATCCTCAACCGCTGGACAGGAGAAGGCACATCCGACACACAACCAAGATTCATGTTCGATTCTCCGAACAACAACTATCGTTCATCTGACCTTTGGGTAGAGGATGCATCCTTCCTTCGCGCCCGTAACGTGCAGCTCGGATACACTCTTCCTCAGAAATGGACAAAGAAGTTCTTCGTGCAGCGTCTGAGAGTCTATGCTCAGGCGGAGAATCTCTTCACCCTTACAAAGTATTCAGGTTGCGATCCTGAAGTTACCGGAGGAAACGGCTTCAGTTCTGACCTTGGTGTTGACCGCGGAGTATATCCTCAGTCACGCACATTCTCAGTCGGTGTAAATCTTAACTTCTAATTAAACCCGGATGATGATTATGAAAAAGATATATTTTGCAATCTGCGCTTTCGCAGTTATGATTCTTTCATCGTGCGGTGAGGATTTCGTTACCGCAGTCCACAACTCTTCGGAGCCTCAGAGCGAATATTATATCAACGAGGAGCGTATGTTCCAGGGTCTTGTGGCAGCATATGACCCATTGAAATGGTTCGACTACTTCTATGAATATGATGCTCTCAACATGGTTTCTGACATCATGGCTGACGACATCTATTGCGGCGGATCAAATGAAGGCGACCAGCCTAAGCTTGTGAAGACCCATTTATATACGGTGACTTCCCAGGAGCAGTGCGGTACCATCTGGACCATCGCTTATTCAGGTATCAACCGTGCCTGCCATGTCCTCGAGAACGTTGACAAAGTTCCCGGTATGGCAGATGCTACGAAAGCACTTTATAAGGCTGAGGCTACAGTGCTCAAGGCTTTCTACTACAATCTTCTCTGGAAGTTCTGGGGTAATGTTCCTTATTATGATGTAAACCTTACAGCTCCTTATACTGCCCCTCAGCTCAAGGCTGACGAAGTATACGAGAATATCGTTACACGTCTTGAAGAGGTGTTTGAGATGGATGTGCTTCCTATGAAGGCGGCTGCCGGAAATGAGGGACGTGTCACAAAGGCCATGGCTTACATGCTTTATGCTGAGACAGTAATGTATCAGAATGATGAAACCCGTTACGGCAAGGCTCTTGACTGTATGGATGAAATCATCAACAGCGGCCAGTTCTCTCTTGTTGCCGACTTCGCATCCATATGGGAGGAATCAGGCGAATGGGGACCTGAGTCGATCTGGGAGATCAACTATATTTCAGAAGGAGCAGCACGTTCATGGGGCTCTCCTATCCATAGCGGCGGTTCCGTATATCCTATGCTTACCGGCGTGCCGGGTGCTCCTGAGGCATCAGGTTACAAGGGCGGCTGGGGCTTCGGTCCTGTAGCGCAGTCTGCATGGGACATGTATGCGGAGGATGATACCCGTCGTGACGGTGGTATACTCAACTTCTACTATGAGTTCCCTGACCTCAAGCTTGGTGAGGAGCGCTGGCAGTACACCGGACTCTTCCTCAAGAAATATGTTGCAAGGATGAACGGAAACCATGGCCAGATCGCTGACGCCGACATGAACTATGGCAACAACCAGCGCTATTACCGTTATGCAGAGACTCTCCTCAATGCAGCTGAGCTCGGAGTCCTCACAGGTAAGGACCGTAGCCAGCATCTTGCGGCTGTCCGCGCCCGTGCGAACTGCAAGGACACAGGAGCGACCCAGCTTGACATCCTCGAGGAGCGCCATAAGGAGTTCGTCGGTGAAGGAAAGCGCTATTGGGACCTCATCCGTACAGGACAGGCCGAGACAGTCCTCAAGGCTGCAAATCATGAGTGGAGAACAATTGACTGGACTCCAAGCAAGAAGTACTGGCCTCTTCCTCAGTCTGAGGTAGACAAGGATCCTAATCTTGTACAGAACAATTACTAACGGCAGCAATGCTATATGAATCTAAAATTGATTTGATTATGAAAGGATTTTTCAAATATATAGCCGCTGCTCTGGCGATGACGCTGATTGCGGTCGGCTGTGCACCTGATATCCTGGTTCCGGATCAGGGAAAGCTTCCTGAAGCATCTGCAATGGAAGTCGTGATCACTCCGGATCAGACTACAAACTATGTGACATTCTCTGTGAAGAATGCGAGAGGATTCGTTCCGATGTGGATTTTCGGTGATGATAAGATTGACGGCAAGGCCAGCAAGAATTACACCTATGTAGGCAATGACCTGGTTCTCCGTATCCGCGAAGAGGGTACGCATAAGGTTGAGGTGAAGGCTTATAATGCTAACGGTGTTTCCATGGGTTCGCAGATTTGCGAGTACACCCTTGACAATACATATCGCGATCCGTTCGATCCGTCGCCATACATGAAGGCGATTGCAGGAGAATGGCAGTGGAACAATGAAGCCGACAAGCACTTCGGATGTGGCCCTAACCTCGCAGATCCTATCAGCTGGTGGGGAGCAGGCGCCAATGAAAAGGCAGACTGGAGTCTTTATAATGACCTCATGACATTCACTGCAGATGGAAAGTACTCTTTCAATCCTGGTGAAGACGGAAAGGTATATGTGAATGCAGGATTCTCTGCTCTTGGAACATCTCCTGACGGAAATGACTTCCTCGTGGATATCCCTGCATATGAAACCACTTATGCTGTCGAGAACGGCTGGAATGATGCCGGCATCGAGGAAATCTGGATTGTCCTTCCAGAGCATAAGAACCTCTCTTACATCCCTAACCAGACCATTTATGACGATCCTCGTTTCCTGGTGATGGACTCGAAGCCTTCTGCAATGAGGAAGGAACTCAAGCTCGCTGCTGCTGAAGCTCCGAACGGAGACGGCACTATCTCATGGTACTATAACTTCATCCCTGCCGTAAAGACAGCGGGACCTGAGGAACTCCTTGCCGGCACAGATGCTGCAGGAAAGGTTTGGGTGATGGATTCTTCTGTTCAGGGACATCTCGGATGTGGCCCGGATGCGGAAAATCCTGCAAGCTGGTGGTCTGCTGCTCCGGATGAGAAGAAGGACTTCGGATTGTATGACGATGCCATCACATTCTTCCCTGACGGCAAGTATGTATATGATTCAGGTGAGGATGGCAAGATGTACATCAACTGGGGCGTTACTGCAATAGGACCTAACCCTGGAGCAGAGCCAGACATCGACATCGAGCAGGCTGACGTTGAGTCTACATATACTTTCGACGGCGAGACAATCACTCTTGCTGCAAACACTCCTATGGTATATGTCCCTTCTGACAAGGTATGGGCAGAGCCTGTATTCCATGTGACATCGATCACTGAGACAACTCTTGTGGTTGTTGCCGAGAACCCTGGCTGCTATTGGCAGATGATCTTCCGCGCACGTGACGCGAAGGTTCCTGGAGCTGCTGTTGTCATCGGAAGCAAGTCTCCGGAAGATATCACAATGGCTCAGGGAGACAAGATCGAATTCGCTGCTGACATCAACCTTGCTGAAACATGGATCGATCCTGACTTCTTCAAGGTAGAAGGAACCGGATATGTATTCAACGCTGTTGACGGCGACTACAGGTTTACCTATGATTCGGCGAACAAGTGGATCAAGGTGGTTCCTCTGAACAATGGCCAGAAGGCGACATATGATAACGGAAATGCTCTCTGGATCATCGGTGACGGCGGCGGAAAGCCTACAGCCAATCAGCTGATCGGCTGGAATACAGGTGATGCACCTCTTCCATTCGCTCAGACAGGTGACAATACATATCAGATCACACTTGCAATGAAGGGTGAAGGCGGCTCAATAAAGGTGTTCGGCCAGTCAGATTGGGGAGTGGAATGGAAACATGACGGCTACGGCACCTTCAATGGAAACGGTCTCTTCAAACTCGGAGACGGAACAGGAGGAGACAGGAATGATGACGGTAACATCTACCATACAGATTCACCTGCCGGCTATTATACATTCACTGTCGTTGACAACGGCGGTATCCTTGACATGACTGTCGCTGCTGCGACCATAGTCACTCCTGGTACTCCGGAAGAGCCGAAGATCAACATGTGGGAGAGAGCGACCAAGGACCAGATCACAACTTACTTTGTGTCTGATTGGGGCCAGCCTACCCTGGATGTCGAGTATGAGATAGTTGACGGAGGCTATAAGATCGTCATTCCGGAGGGAACAGGATCAGCACAGTGGATGGGCCAGTTCGCAATCAACCACACCAACATCGTGACTACCAAGGATAAGGCTTATGACTTCCAGTTTGTACTCAACTCGTCAGCAGACCACCCTGGAGTTACAATCAAGGCCACATACTTCGATCCTAACAAGTGGGACAGCAATAATAATTCATGGGGTGCAGACGGTGATGCATACTTTGATGCCAAGCATGTCCTCAAGGCAGGTGAAGACTATGTATATGAGGTGAAAGGCAAGCAGGGTCTCGACATCCCTTGTCTGAAGCTTGTGTTCGATTTCGGCGGCGCTGTGGGCGGATCGACAGTCGAGATCAAGGATATCATCATCAAGGAAGGTGTCCTTGCACCGGAAGAACCGGAGCCAGAGCCAGGTCCGGGAGCATTCACTCCTGGAGAGCAGCTTGACCTCATTGAAGCTGCTGATGTTCTTGTCGGCACATGGACATGGGAGTCTTCGACAGACGGACACTTCGGTTGCGGTGATGCCATTGCCAATCCTGTCGGCTGGTGGAACGGTCCTGCAGATTGCAAGGCAGATGCATCCATGTATGATGATACAATGACTTTCGCTGAAGACGGAACATATACATTCGATCCGGTAGATGGTCACTCATACATTAATACAGGTGTTACAAAGCTTGATGCAGTGAAGGTGGATCAGCCATATGGCGACGACTGGAGAATCACTGCTGAAAAAATGACTTGTTCATACTCGGTTGAAGAAACCGGTGAGTATCCTTCAATCGTTCTGGAAGCAGGTACATATTTCTCTTATGTCCCTAACGATGCATTCCTCGAAGCGCCTGAACTTTACATCACAGGCGTCTGGGAGAATCAGATCGAGATCTCTGCATATACCGCTACCGGCAATAACGGTGGCCCTATCGCCTGGAGATACCGTCTCAAGAGGATAAACTAAACTTATATCGGTTACGGCAGGGGCAAAAGCCCGGAGTGGCTTTGCCCCTGCCTTTTTAACATTTAATGATTCAGAATATGACAAGGTTTATATTAAGTCTGATATTCACTCTGATGGCGGCAGGATGCGGAAAACCCGATTCTGGCGAAACATCGGGAACCTCTGAAGTGAATCTGACTCTGGATTGTGAAAGCATCATAGTGTCGAGCGAAGCTGCTGAAAAGACGGTTTCTGTTACTTCTGACGGCGACTGGGGTGTATCTGCAAAGGACAAGTCATGGGTCAGCGTGTCTCCAAGCGGAGGAGGCAAGGGCACTTCCGATATCCTTGTCAAGATCGCTGAAAACACTACCGGTGACGTCCGTGAAAACGCTGTCGTCTTCAGGACTAAGAGCGGACAGGTAACTCTTCCTGTAAGGCAGAACTATGATGTTGAAGAAGTCACAATCTCGGATGCGGGATTCAAGAGCTATCTTCTTGAGGCATATGATGTGGACAAGGACGGTGTGCTGAGCACAAAGGAAGCGGCTGCAGTGACCGAAATCAAGGCTTCAGGCCGTGGCATCAAGGCCATGCCGGAGCTGAACGAAACCTTTTCAGATATCACTGTCCTGGACTGTTCGGACAACAAGCTTACAGAACTAGACATCACCCGTCTTCTCTCACTGAAGACATTTGACGCTACAGGCAATCCTGATCTGAAGAAGATCTATGTCTGGAGCGGGTTCCAGGAGCCTGCCGGCTTCTCAAAGCCTGAGGCTGCCGAGTATGTGGAACCGGAAATCCCGACTCCTGCGGGATACGAACTTGTTTGGCAGGAGGAGTTCAACGAGACAGCTACAGGACTGCCTGATACCAGGAAATGGTGGTATGAGACAGCGGAACCTGGCTGGGTTAACAATGAACTTCAGACATATATCGCAGGCAAGAAGGGTGACATCGTGACTGCCGAGGTCAGTGACGGCACCCTGAAGATCCGTGCGATCAAGGACGGAAACAGAGTGTACTCTGCCCGTGTCAATACAAATGAAGGCTGGACCTACGGCTATTTCGAGGCACGCCTCAAGCTCCCGAAAGGAAAGGGAACCTGGCCTGCATTCTGGATGATGCCGACCGTATGGTCCGGATGGCCAGACGGTGGTGAGATCGATATAATGGAGCATGTCGGATGCGTGCCTACAGAGGTTTCTTCTTCAATCCATTGCAAGGCGTATTACCATGCGATAGGTACACAGAAGACCGCCGCCAGGAAGATTGCTACCGTAATGGATGAATTCCATGTATATGCTCTAGAGTGGACGCCGGAATACATAAAGACCTATGTGGACGGCAAGCTGCTCCTTAATTATAATCCGGACAGTTATCCAAAAGGAAGGAATGCCGATACCTGGCCTTTCGACAAGCCTTTCCAGCTCAAGCTGAACCTTGCATGGGGAGGTGACTGGGGTGGAATGTACGGCGTGGACGAAAGCTGTCTGCCGGCTACATTTGAAATAGACTATGTGCGTGTTTTCCAAAAACCTGAGTAATAATGAGAAAAACTTTAAGTAATATACTGTTTGGTGCGGCAATCATGTTTGCTGCCGCATGTTCAGCTCCCAAGAGCGAGATTGACAGGAAGGTGGATGACCTTCTTGCGCAGATGACCCTCCATGAGAAGGTAGGCCAGATGAACCAGCTCTCAGGCGGAGCATGGCTTGCGGAGCAGGCTGCCAAAGGAGAAGTGGGTTCCATACTTAACTGTGTGGATCCGGCAGAGATAAATGCTGTCCAGAAGGCTGCCGTAGAGCAGAGCCGCCTGGGAATCCCTATTCTGGTGAGCCGTGACGTGATCCACGGATTCCGTACCATTTTCCCTATTCCGATCGGACTTGCAGCGACATTCGATCCTGCACTCGTTGAGGAAGGCGCCCGCATTGCTGCCGTCGAGGCTACGGCAAGCGGTGTCCGCTGGACATTCTCGCCTATGCTCGACGTGGCCCGCGATCCTCGCTGGGGCCGCGTCGCCGAAGGATCCGGAGAGGATCCGTATCTGGATGTGCAGATGGGTGTGGCTATGGTTAAAGGATATCAGGGAGAAGACCTGAGCGACCCGACCGCAATGGCTGCCTGCATCAAGCATTTCGTCGGCTATGGCGCTGCCGAGGGCGGAAGAGACTACAATTCGACCATGATATCGGAGCGCTCTCTCCGCAATACATATTTCCCTGCATTCAAGGCCACTGCCGAGGCGGGAGCGGCGACTCTCATGACTTCGTTCAATGAGATCGACGGAATACCTTCGACCGGCAACAAGTGGCTCCTCAAGGACATCCTGCGCGATGAGTGGGGATGGGAAGGAATGGTCGTGACCGACTGGAATTCAGCCGGCGAGATGATTGCCCACGGATTCTCACGCGACCTCAAGCACACCACCGAGCAGGCTGTGAACGCGGGTGTGGATATGGACATGATGTCATATGGCTTCATCCAGTATATCGAGGAACTCGTGAAGGAAGGAAAGATCTCCGAGAGCGAGATCGACCGTGCTGTACGCAATATCCTCAAGCTCAAGTTCGAACTCGGCCTCTTCGAGAACCCTTATGTAGACGAGACTCTTTCTGCGAAGGTGGATTATGCACCGGATCATCTTGCCGCTGCAAAGCAGTCGGCTATAGAGTCGGCGATACTTCTGAAGAATGAGGGTAATGTCCTTCCGCTCGACAAGGCAAGGACCATCCTCGTGACCGGTCCTCTCGCCGACGCGCCGTATGAGCAGATGGGTACATGGGCATTTGACGGCCAGAAGGAGCACACCGTGACTCCTCTCGCCGCGCTTCGCAATGAATACAATGTGATCTGGGAACCAGGTCTTGCATACAGCCGCGATAAGAACAAGTCTTCTTTTGCGAAAGTACGTGCTGCGGCTGCCAAAGCGGATGCGGCAGTGGTATTTGTCGGTGAGGAGGCCATTCTTTCCGGAGAAGCCCACTCTCTTTCGAACCTGAACCTCCAGGGCGCTCAGAGCGAGCTCATAGCAGAGGTAGCAAAGGCTGGAAAGCCTGTTGTTGTCGTTGTCATCGCCGGCCGCCCGCTTACAATCGAGCGCGATCTTTCCAACTGCGACGCCATGCTCTACTCTTTCCACCCTGGAACAATGGGCGGTCCTGCGCTTGCAGACCTCATCAAGGGCAAGGCAGTGCCTTCCGGAAAGACTCCTATGACCTTCCTCCGCGATGCAGGACAGGCTCCGTTCTATTACAACCACAACAACTCAGGACGTCCATGCAACGGCACCGAGACCCTTCTGGAGGACATTCCTATCGCAGCGGGACAGACATCCCTCGGATGTACTTCTTACTATCTTGACACAGGATACGGCCCGCTCTTCCCGTTCGGATACGGTCTTTCTTATTCGACCTTCGAGTATGGCGCTCCTGCAGTCGCAGAGTCTGTGGTGGGCAAGGATGACGTGGTCAAGGCAAGCGTAGAGCTGAAGAACACCGGAAAGCATGAGGCTACGGAAGTGGTGCAGCTTTATGTGCGCGACCTCGTCGGCTCGGTCGTTCGTCCTGTCAAGGAACTCAAGGGATTCAAGAGGGTTACCCTCGCTCCTGGAGAATCTGCCAACGTGGAATTCGAACTTCCTGTATCAGACCTTGCGTTCTGGAACATCGACATGGAATATGTAGTCGAACCTGGTGACTTCCAGCTCTGGATCGCCGGTGATTCGGCATCAGGCGCACCTGTAGGATTTACCGTAAGATAAACAATACTTGAACTATGAACAGATTTTCTACTCTTATCCTTGCCATGATCATGGCTACGGTACCTTTTCTGACAAGCTGTGAGGAGGAAATCGATACTCCCGAGGAGAAGCAGCCTGCCTCATATATAAGCCTCATACAGGCTTATGAGGAAGGCAGGGTGTTTTCTTCTGCGGAGATTTCTTCCGGATACTGCACGGTTTCCTTCAAGGAAGGCCCGGCAATCAAGGTGCCTCAGACTGAGGTACAGATAAATGACCATACAGACTCGGAGCCGCCGAAAATAACGACAAGCGGAGGCTGGTGGAAGGCTGGTGATGTCACATTGCCGGTCAAAGTGGAGTCTTCGCTGACCATCATGGAAGCTTCTCCTGTATATGTCTATTTTGACAAGGTCACACTTGTGATGTATCTCAGCAACAGGACTATACTGAAGTTCCCGAGCGTGGCTCAGGAAGAACAGGAGAAGCTTGAGGAAGAAATCAGCAGGAAGCAGAACATCCCGGTGGTCAGGATCACCACGGACGGAGGCAAGGGAATCTATGACAAGAAGAACTATGTCCCCGGCACGATAACCATCACGGATCCTGAGAAGATGTACAGCGATGTCGAGGAATTCTCCGGCCGCATGGGCATCCGCGGCCGCGGAAATTCGACATGGAGCTTCCCGAAGAAGCCATGGAAGGTAAAGCTGGACTCTAAGGCAGAACTTCTCGGAATGCCTGCAGACAAGGAATGGGCCCTTCTTGCCAACTATGCGGACAGGACTCTTGTCAGGAACATCGTGGCCATGAAACTGTCGGAAATCTGCGGATTCAGCTGGACTCCGCGCATGCGCAGCGTCGAGGTGTATCTGAACGACGAATATCAGGGAGTGTACACCCTCTGCGAACATAAGAAAGTGTCTTCGGACAGGGTGGACATAGAACTGGTGGGAGAAAATGACAACAGCGGCGATGCCGTGACCGGAGGATATTATCTGGAAATCGAGGAACAGCAGGATGAGACTACATGCTGGTGGACTTCTATGGGCGTTCCGATGATGTTCAGCGATCCTGAAGAGCCTACATCGCAGCAGCTTGCATATGTGAAGGGGCTTTTCGAATCCTTCGAGCAGGCGCTATGGGCAAAGGACTGGTCGGAATCGACCGGCTATCCGAAATATATCGACGTGGATTCATTCGTCGACTATTACATAGTCCAGGAACTCACCAAGAACATTGACGGAAACCTCCGCAAGAGTTCGTTCATTACCAAGGAAAGGGGAAAGAAGATGGAGATGTACCATCTCTGGGACTTTGACCTCACTCTTGGAAACTGCGGCTATTTCTGGGGAGACGTCGGCAACGGTCCGGAGAACTTCTGGATCAAGCTTGACAAATGGTATCCTCATCTTTTCGAGGATCCGGTATTTGTCGCAAAAGTCCAGGACCGCTGGGCGGAACTCCTTCCGGAATTCAGGAAGATTCCTGATTTCATCGACGAGCAGGTGCTCAGCCTCGGCAAGGCCCAGAAGAGGAACTTCCAGAAGTGGAGCATATATGAATCCGTAGACTGGGTGTATTTCCCGTCCCTGGGTTCATATGAAAAGGAAGTCGACTATCTCAAGGAGTTCTATACAGAACGTCTGGAATGGCTTGACAGGGAATTAAATAAACTATAACATGCGTATAAGGGTATTCTTATTGATGATGTTCTGTTTCTGTGCATGCAACTGCACGGAAAAGAACGAAGGAATCTCCGGGGAAGGAAACACGGATAAGGTTGAAACCGTCAAGGATGTGACGGCATATGTAACTACATCTGACATGAAGACTCTCTTCAGGAAGTCTTCATTCAGCTTCACAGATACGAATGTGCTCGACTCATACAATATAAAGTATGACAAGAACAGTCTGGGTAAGGAAATAGACGGATTCGGACTCGCTGTCACTACTGCTGTGGGCTACAACCTCATGATGATGGATCCTGCTGACAGAACTAAGTTTCTGACAGAAATGTTTTCCAGGACAGAAGGCGTGGGATCCAGTCTCATCCGCGTTGCAATAGGAGCTTCGGATTTCTGTCTTAAGGAGGAATACACCTGGTGTGACAAGCCTGGCTTGGAAAATTTTGCAGTCCATGCCGAGGACAGGGATTTCCTGTTCCCTATACTCAAGGAGATCTATGCGATCAACCCTGATGTGAAGATCATTGCATCACCTTGGTCGTGTCCTAAATGGATGAAGTGTCAGATGCCTGGCGGAAACTCTTGGGATGCCTCAAAATTCAATGTGGCTGTCACTGAAGAGAAGGATCTTGATTCATGGACCGGAGGCCGTCTGAAGCCTTCCTGCTATCAGGTTTATGCAGACTATTTCGTGAAATGGGTGCAGACTATGGAAAAGGAGGGTTTTGACATCTTTGCATTGACAATGCAGAACGAACCTCTTAATCCGGGCAACTCGATGTCTCTGGTCATGCCATGGCAGGACCAGAAGGAATTCGTCAAGGTCCTGGGCCCTGCAATGGAAAAGGCAGGTCTCGGCGATGTGAAGATTCTCCTTTTCGACCATAATTTCAATTATGACGACAAGTCCGGACAGGATAATTATCCTCTTAATATCTACGCCGATCCGGAGGCATATAAATGGTCTGACGGGTCTGCATGGCACAGTTACGGCGGCTCGGTTACCGAGCTTGACGAGATTTATGCCACATACCCTGAGAAGTCCATATATTTCACGGAAGCGTCTATAGGCGAGTGGAACTATAAGTTCTCGAGCTGTCTCATGAATGACTTCTCTTCGCTTTTCCTCGGTACCTTGAAGAGAGGAGGAAGCGGAGTGACGCTCTGGAACATGATGCTGGATGACAGGAACGGCCCATACAGCCCTCAGGACGGATCTTGCAAGACCTGCTACGGAGGTGTTACCATCAAGTCATCTGATTACAAGACCATCTCGAAGAACAGTCATTGGTATAACGTTGCCCATGCGTCTGCTGTTGTGAAGCCTGGTGCAAGAAGGATGGAGACTTCCGGATTCGATTTCCCTGATTCATTCGAGTGTGAGATGTTCCTCAATCCTGACAACACTGTAGGCGTGCTTATGCTGAACGGTCAGTCTTCGGCCCAGCAGGTCATCTTCGTAAATGATGAATTCACTGTGAAATATAACGTGCCTGCCGGCTCATTGGTATCTCTGATCTGGCAGGAATGATCATGCGAACAGTTCCCTCAGCACTTTGAGGGAATTGATGTTCAAGGCTGATTCCGTATGGAATTCGATGTAGCGGAGGAGTTCCTCCGCTATTTCGTTTCTTACCGCTCCGGAAAGAGGTATGAACATCGATTCTGCAAATGATTCCTTCATGAACTTCTCCACTATCGGATAATGTGTCCCTGTAAAAGGCATGAGGTTCTGCGCCTGAGGACTGAATCCAAGGGCTATGGAAAGCTCCAGAAGGAACCTTATGTGGAAGTTGCTGAAATCGCTTTCTATGGAGTCGAGCAGAAGGATATTCCTCTCGCACCATTCGTACAGTCCCTCTTCGTTAGCTCCGTCCTTCACGCATCTGTAGAGGACCTCGCTCATGAACATGGTCATGGAATTCTTGAACATGTTTCCCCTTATGCCTGAAAGATGGTGGATGAGGGAGATGTTCCGTGCGGTGTACAGATTTGATTTCGATGATTCGGTTATGTCAGCCTCCAGGATGGAGAGGGGCTGGAACAGGGACATGGCCGATTTCTTTCCGGCTCCGCGCACAAGAAATCCCCGTCGCCCGTATTCCTTGCTCAAGGTGTGGACGACAAGAGAGTTTTCACCGAATTTAGTGGTGTGAAGTACTATGAATTCCGTGACTTTAACCATTCTGCCATAGCGCGGAGAGCCTTGCCTCTGTGCGAGATCTCGTTCTTCTGGTCCTCCGTGATGTCTGCGAGGGTCATGCCCGGATATTCGTCAGGTATGAAGATCGGGTCGTATCCGAATCCTCCGTTTCCTGATTTCTCACGGGCGATGACGCCTTCCAGAGTGCCTTCGAACATATGGAGTTCTCCTTTGATTATCAGGGTGATGACGCTCTTGAAACGTGCTCTTCTTGAAACGGTCTTGACTTTGATTCCGAGGGATGCCGCCATGCTGGCTTCGCCTTCCATCCTCTGGAGCTCGTACAGAACCTTGTCCATGTTCTTGTTGAAGTCCTTGTCATCTCCTGCATAGCGTGCCGTATAGACCCCAGGGGCTCCTCCGAGCGCGTCGACTTCCAACCCTGTGTCGTCTGCGAAGCAGTCGCAACCGATCTTGTCATATAGATATTGAGCCTTCTGTATCGAATTGGCCCTCAATGTCTTTCCTGTTTCGGGAATATCTTCTGTGATTCCTACCTGCGCGAGAGAAACGAGCTCAAAGCCCTCGCCTAGAATTTCAGATGCTTCACGCAGTTTGCCGCTGTTGCCCGTTGCAAATGTCAATTTCATAAAACTGCTGTTATCTAATACTGTTAAACCGCTGCAAAGGTATAAAAATATTTCTTATTTTTGTGGCACATATTGTGCGGGTATCAGTACCTGCAAATTTCAATCCTTATATGAACAGACGAATTGTATTGACCCTTGCCGTGGCCTTTGCCATGTGCCTTTCTTCATCGCTTCACCTTTCTGCCCAGTCCCACAGCTTCAAGCTCGGCAAATGGGCTGAAATCCATAGTTCGATAGTAAAGGAGCTTAACAGATCCTATGTGGATACCCTTCCTGTAGACAGGATCATGAGAGCCGGAGTGGATGCCATGCTGGACGAACTGGATCCTTATACTATCTATATCCCTGAAGAGGAAAACGAAGACCTTCAGATGCTTATGTCCAAGACCTACGGCGGTATCGGCGCCATCATCCACAAAAAGAAGGAGGACAATGTCATCATCAACGAACCGTATGCCGGTTCGCCAGCACAGAAGTACGGACTTGTGTGCGGTGACGAGATCATCGCCATCGACGGAGTACCTACCAAAGGGCTTGAATCGAAGGAGAGCAGCGACAGGATGAAGGGAAAGCCAGGCACTAAGGTGGTGTTCAAGGTCAAGAAGGTAAGGACGGGTGATACACTGGATGTCGAGATCATAAGGGAAAGGATACATTTTCCGGACGTCGAGTATGCAGGAATGCTTGACGACACTACCGGCTATATCCTTCAGACCGGCTTTACCGATAACGTGTCAGGTGAGATCCGCTCAAAGTTCCTGGATCTCAAGAAACAGGGCATGAAGAGGCTGGTGCTTGACCTTAGAGGAAACGGCGGCGGACTGATGAGCGAGGCGGTGAACATCCTTTCTCTCTTTGTTCCGAAAGGTTCTCTTGTGGTGACCTCAAAGGGCAACAGGCCTGAATCCTTGAGGGAATACAGGACTGCGAATGAGCCTGTAGATACCGAAATCCCGATTATAGTGATGATAGATTCCGGATCGGCTTCTTCTTCTGAAATCGTGGCCGGCGCCCTCCAGGACCTTGACCGCGCGACGATCATGGGTAAGAGAAGCTATGGAAAGGGACTTGTGCAGTCGATAATTCCGCTTCCGTATAACGGCCAGATGAAGGTCACTACAGCGAAATATTATACTCCAAGCGGCCGATGCGTGCAGGCTATCGACTATTCGAACCGCAATGAGGACGGAAGCGTGGGACATATTCCTGATTCGCTTACAAAAGAGTTCAGGACTGCGTCCGGCAGGATAGTTCGTGACGGTGGCGGAATCACTCCGGATGTAGACATACCTGTCCAGAATTACAGCCGTCTCGTGTATTCGCTGGTGCTCGGGGGAGTGCTCGACCAGTATGTGATAGACTATGCCCGCAGGCATGATTCGATCCCTGCTGTCGATGATTTCCATTTCACCGATGAGGATTTCGAAGATTTCATCAGGTTTGCAAAGACCCAGGAATTCGACTACCGCAGCAGCGCGAAGACCCTTTTCGACCAGATGAAGAAGGAACTCGAGAAGGACGGTCTTGCAGATGCGATGAAGCCTGAACTGGATGCTCTGAACAAGGCGATAGAGATGGATAAGGAGAGGTTCATCCGTCTGAAGAAGGATGAGATCATACCTTTCATCGAAGAAGAGCTCGCGACCCGCTACTGGTTCCAGGAAGCCGGAGTCAAGGTCCGTCTCCGCTATGACGAGCAGCTCAAGAAGGCATTGGAATCCCCTATGATATGATAGCATTGTTCGATTTTGACGGTGTCGTAATGGACACTGAACCTCAGTATACGGCCTTCTGGAACAGGAAGGGCATGGAATATTTCGGAGTTGAGGACTTCGCATACACGATAAAGGGACAGACTCTTGTCCAGATTTTCGAGAAGCATTTTCCCGGAAGAGACCGGGAGCAGAGAAAGCTCACTGAAATGATTGACGATCTTGAGCGCAATATGGTGTACGAATATGTTCCCGGTGCCTACGAGTTCATGTCATCACTTAAGGCTTCGGGGATTCCTGTTGCCATAGTTACAAGTTCAAACAAGGTGAAGATGGGACAGGTATATGCTTCCCATCCTGAACTCATGGAACTTGTCGATGCTGTTCTGACAAGTGAAGATTTCGCGAGGTCGAAACCCGATCCTGACTGTTTCCTGAAAGGCATGAAACGCTTTGACGCTTCTCCTGAAGAAACGGTTGTCTTCGAGGATTCTTTCCATGGCCTGGCGGCCGGGCGCGCTTCCGGCGCCCGTGTTGTAGGCCTGGCCACGACAAACAAGAGAGAGGCTATTGCCCCTCTCTGCGATATTGTAATCGATGACTTTACGGGATTTACCCTAGATAGGATCTTATAGCTTCGACGTAGTCTGAGAATGCCTTCAGTCCTGCCGGAGCTATCCTGCATAAGGTCTGAGGCTTCTTTCCCTTGAATCCCTTTTCAATGGTGATGTACCCGGCTTCCGCGAGCTTGTCCAGCTGGACGCTCAGGTTGCCGGCTGTTGCACCTGTCGC
The DNA here is from genome assembly GCA_017461285.1 of Bacteroidales bacterium. The sequence goes on from JAFTYS010000029.1 coordinate 29,183, forward strand.
TTCACGCAGGTATACGAAGTCTGCCTCTTCGAGGTTGACCAGCACAGACATGACTGCCAGACGCAGTTCCGAATGGAGTAAGGGGTCCAGTTTCTTGAACATGGCAAACGGTGTTATTCAGCCTTTTTATTCATCATGATGCCTGGAACGATCAGGTTCAGAACTGACGCTACAGCGACCCAGAGGGGCGCGAAATTGTTCTGAAAACAGAAAAGGGCGATCGTGCATCCTATTCCTGTGATGAATCCTCCGGCTGTTATGTAATTGTTCTTCAATACAAAACCGGTCATCGCCGCTGCAAATCCCAGCATCGCTACTGTCAGGTATCCGGTCAGATGAGGTGCAATGAACGCAAATACTGTGGCGAGAACTGTCGCAAATATTCCGTATGTCAGCCATATCTGTCCTATGCTGCGGCTGATGAAGCTTTTTCCTCCGCTCTTGCACTTTCCTTTAAGGACTATCGGAAACAGTACCCATCCTACGACAGGTATGCCGAACCAGAGGAAATTCCATGCCGGATTTCCTGTCTGCATCAGAAGTATCCATACAGTTATCGAGAAAAGGAGCACTATGCTGCCCCAGAATATCATCGGAGTTCCGGCGTTCTTTTCAAAATCCTTTCTGCTCTTCTCGATCGCATCATTGATGATCTGAAGGCTTCTTTCAGGAGTCATTTCATTGGTTTCCATATAAAAACTCTGTTTATCGGTTTGACTTTTCGGATCCTGTCCTTACCCTTCCGGACGGATAAGGGCAGTCTCCTCCCTGTGATCACGATGCAAATATAAACAAGTTTATAATATAAACCAAATTTAAATGCGTAATCTCATCATAAAATTTATTTTGGCACATAAAAATAAATTTTAGTCAAAAAGAAACAGAAAAATCTGAACAATCTTTTTTATTATCGTGCAATGTTTTCAGGAGTCTGACGTAGTTTTACTGTACCTCTGGTCATAAGATTTGGAGGTTTAAATTTTTATACTCATATTTGTAAACAGTAAAGCAATGCCTACATTATTTACGATTTTTGGTCTGAGGTTTTATTTTTATTCCGAAGAACATCTTCCGATTCACGTCCATGTCAGAAATTCTGATGGAAGAGCGAAGATTCAGGTTGATCCTGAAGTTGTATTGATAGAAAACAAGGGTATCAAGCCTAATGATTTGAAGAAGGCTTTAACCCTGGCTAATTTATATAAAGAACAGATAACGGAATTCTGGTATGAGTTTTTCATGGAAAAGTGATGAGAAGATCCTGAAGGTATGGTTCGAGAATGAGCGCATATACATCCATACAGACAAAGGCAATACCTTGTCTTTGGATCTGGAGGTATTTCCTACTTTGAAGGACGCGACTCCGGACCAGCGCAATGCCGTAGTAATCGAGCCATGGGGTGATGCGATGAGATGGGAGGAGATCGACGAGGATATCCATATATCGACATTCTATGAAGATCTGATGCCGAATCATGATAACGAGGTCGCTGCCTTGTTCAATCAGTTTCCGCAGTTGAATGTTTCCGAGGTGGCAAGACTGATAGGAATACATAAGAGCCTTCTGGCACAGTATATTTATGGCGTGAAGACTCCGAGCCAGGATCGTATGAAAAAAATCAAGTCCGTGCTTCATCAGCTCGGACTCGATCTCGCAGAAGCAACCGCTTCGTGATTTATTCCGCTTTCCAGACGTAGACTTTGTCGCTGCGAAGTATAATGATGATAAAAAACGGAAATACTTTCATATAAAAACGGAAAAATCTGCACTTTATATATTGATTTATGTTTCCCATATGCTGACCTTTAAAGTAAAAAAGCCAGACATATGGGAAATATTGTATTAAAGGAAGATGCGTCCAATAGAGGCGAGATCGTATTGTATCAGCCGGATGATGTGACAAGGTTGGAGGTAAGAGTCAATGAAGATACTGTATGGTTGACACAGGCTCAATTATCCTCTTTATTTCAAAAAGACCAGTCAGTGATAGCAAGGCATATCAAGAATGTATTTTCTGAAGGTGAATTGAATGAGGAAGGTAATATGCATATTTTGCATAATACTTTATCCAGATATAAACCGGTCAGAATATATAGTCTGGATGTGATTATTTCTGTAGGATATAGAGTCAGATCATTTCGTGGAACTCAATTCCGGCGTTGGGCGAATACTGTACTGAAGGAGTATCTGTTAAAAGGATATTCCATTAACCAGCGTCTCAATGCAATTGAAGATAAGCTGGACAGAAAAATGATGGAATACGAGCATCGCCTGGTCGAAAATGAACAGAAAATCGATTTCTTCGTCCGTACCTCCTTGCCTCCTGTTGAAGGTGTTTTCTATGACGGACAGATTTTTGATGCCTATGTATTTGCTACTGATCTGGTACGTTCTGCAAAGCATTCAATTATCCTTATCGATAACTACATAGATGAAAGCGTCCTGCTGATGTTATCCAAGCGGGATGCCGGAGTATCAGCCGAAATCCATACAGGACGTGCTACAGAGACCTTGAAACAGGATGTTGCCAGACATAATGCCCAATATCCACCGATAAAACTGACTGAAAAGCAAAATATCCACGACCGTTTCATGATTATAGACGAAGATGTCTATCACATAGGCGCATCCTTAAAAGATTTGGGAAAGAAACTCTTTGCTTTCTCCAAGATGACAATCTCTAAAGATCTGCTGATATGATACCCCGGACCCCGGATGTGCGCGAGCGGAGCATTTCCCTATGCTCCTGCGGAGCGAGCAACATCCGGGGTCCGGGGTATCATGTAAGACAGCGGGATCAGTGGGTTCCTGTACAGTCAGCGTATGTTACAAGTGTGGTGTAACCGCCTCCGACCAGTGGAAGTCCGCTGCCGCTTGTGTCCTTCGAACATGAGCATACGGCAGGCTGGTCTGTCGGAGTGTATTTTTCTAAATATACAAATCCTGCTATGCTGCCAATGTAATCCGTTTCCCCATTTTTCTTTTGAGAGATAGTGCCGGAATTTTCACAAGAATTGAATACAATGGATCTGAAGTCAAGGTAACCGACTATTCCTGCCGTAAATGAATCGTTATATTCTACACCATCACTGTGGATGTCTCCGCTGTTCTTGCATGAATCGATAAGGGCTGAATTTGAGGCGAGTCCTAAAATACCTGCAGTGTAATTGTTGCTGCTGCATTCTCCGCTTGACACCCTTGCTTTATTATGGCAATCCTTTATATACAGGTTTGAGGAAGCCTGATTACCGACTATACCTCCGACGTACATAGTGCTTCCGTCCTTTGAAGTCACGTTGACATTACCCTCATTGATGCAATTGGTGATAGCAGGAAAAACAACATATTCACTACCGACATAGTCGCTCTTGCCGGAAGCTAATCCTGCTATTCCACCTGCCCTGCAGTGATATGCAAAACCGCAATTGACATCTCCATTGTTAACGCAGTCTGATAATCTGATGCCGCATCCACCTATGAAACCTGCGATAGCAGTAGTCAGAGATGTGGATATACCGGAATTGGTATTCTGGTTGTAATATATATCTGCATTGTTGGTACAGTTGGATATGGTTTTGCCGCCCGATGAGGCTTCTCCTGCAAATCCTCCAGCAAAGATAGTACCTTTCACGAAGTCAATATGAACCTCACCTTCGTTGGTGGAATCTACAACACCGGAAGTCAGATAACCGAATAATCCACCTACAGATGCTTCTTTGATTATGGTATCATATTCAGGACATGCAAGAATCTTACCGGTATTTGAAGCATTCCCGACCTCTCCTACAGAGCATACTCCACCTATTCCTCCGATATACAACTCGTTTTTATCAAAGTAGTTACCTGTGAAGATGCCGCCCGTGATATCTGCGTGATTATTGACGTCAGTCAGTTTCGTGTCATCACGTCCGTATATATCACCTGCTATACCTCCAACTTTCGAACTGCCATAGTCATTGTATTCAAGGACATTGATTTCAGGACCATATACCTGCGAATGATTGTTTAGTTCTGAAGCGCTTTTCTGAACATGACAATAACCGAATATACCTCCCGTAAAAGCCGTTTCATATCCAGCGCCGTATACTTTACCTCTGTTGGTCAATCCTTTGGCATTTATGTAATTTCCATATCCTACCAGTCCTCCTACATGAGAATAACCTAGTAATGGGGATACCTTGCCACCCCTTATTTCGCCTTTGTTCTCACAGTCCGAAATGAATACTTCTCCCTTCCCCTCGAAATAACCTACCAGACCACCAAGATATAAATACTGCATATTATCTACAGTAAAATCTCCACCTGTCACATTACCTGAATTTGTGCAGGAGTCGATTTCCAATTCCTGACCATATCCGACAATGGAGCCGATGTATGCACTATTCGTTGGGGATAAGGCATGTTGTGCATCGACAACGGCAGTCATATTGAGATTCTTTATAGTAACATTTCCGTCACCTTTCGGCATCCAGCAATGTCCAAAAAGACCGAAATAGAGATTTCCTTCTTCTGTAAGTTGAGATACAGGCACCATTTTTCCGCTGATCGTATGACCGCCACCGTCAAAATGACCGTTGAAAGCCTTGAAAACTTCGTATCTGTAACTGTCGCCCAGTCCCATTCCGATAGGAGTCCAGCCCTTGGCCTGAATGACATTTCCGGAACCGTCGACTACGTCATAGTCGCTGTCGATTTCAATATCATGGGTAAGACGGTAATGTTTTCCCATGGTCTTGAATGTCTTTTCATCATCATAATCGTTCTGTTCATGAATATCTTCATCGCCGTAATTCGCCTGATCGATAAGCCACTGGAGGTCGTTCGCGGTGTGGATGATATATGGATCGTTCTCGGTTCCGCTGCCAGGCACGAAGGTGGAAGCCTCGATGCCGTTGTACCATCTGTAACCGCCTGCACCGCTCTGGTTGACTGTAACTGTGTCCTTATGTTCTGTTGTTTTTGACTTGAACACTATGTATCCGTTACGTCCTTGAACTTCGCTGTTGGCAGCGACAACAAATGAATGGGTACTTTCAGCAAGTGCCTTGGTGTCTGTGCTGCTGATCCAGCTGTCCTTTATCTCTACGTCATAATCAACGGTGGATTTGACCTTGACTTCTATAGTTCCTCCGTCCTTTACGACA
>JAFTYS010000141.1 GCA_017461285.1 Bacteroidales bacterium
CTCATCCCTGAGGGCATCCGGAATCTGCGCAGGACATACCTCGCGGCTATGACCCTGATACTTGGCCTCATAATCGAAGAACTCGTTCTCCGTAATGATCTCGATGACCGGCAGGGCCACATTCTCCTTTCCATTGAAATATACGGCACATGTAAGCTCACGGCCGACGATCGCCGCCTCCGCAATCAGCATGTTACCCTCCGAAAATGCATAGTCCACAGCCTTGCCGAAATCATCGGCAGTCTTGACCTTGGTCACACCGAAGCTGCTGCCACCGTCGGTAGGCTTCACGAACATAGGAAGTCCGAGCTTCTCCACAGCCTTCTCTGCAAGTCCTTCGATGCTCTCGCCTTTACGGAGGAAGATATCATCGGCACATTTTACGAAATCCACATCCTTGAGATAGCTCTTGCATGAGAACTTGTCGAATGTGATGGCCGAAACGAAAGCGTTGCATCCGCTGTGAGGCACTCCCAGCATCTCGAGATATCCCTGCATCAGGCCGTTCTCGCCCGGAGTTCCATGCTGCATGATGTATGCATAGTCGAACTTTACCTTTTCTCCTTCAAGAAGAACCGAGAAGTCGGACTTGTCGATCTGGGGACGCAGTTCTTCTGCTATAGCCACCCTTTCAGCCCCTGCTGTCCTGTATGCTGCCAGAGACCATCTGCCGAAACGGGCAAAGATCTCATACACATTATATTTTCCACCATCAATCTGTGAAGCGGTAAACTCGCCGCTTCGCACCGACACCTCCCACTCGGAAGAGTCGCTGCCATATATAACTGCAATATTCTTCATCATTTTTCTTAAATCAGATCCCTCGACAAGCTCGGGATGACACCGGACTATTCAAAGAAATAGTCCGAACTCTCTTCTGCCTTTATCTCCGCATCCGCATCACTTCCGTCACAATTGAGATTGAGGGAAATGCCCGGAGGAGCCATGAAAGTCTCGTTTTCGTCCATCTTGAGAGAAGCGTCCTTGCGGCACTTCTGCATGAAAAGTCCCCAGATAGGAAGGGCCATGTTGGAACCGCCACCGAGAGACAGCGACTCGAAATGCACCTGACGGTCTTCAGCACCGACCCACACGCCCGCTGTAAGCGAAGGCGTATAGCCGATGAACCATCCGTCCGACTGGTCATTCGTAGTACCTGTCTTACCGGCAATCTCTCCCTTGAGGCCATATTTTGCACGGAGCCTTACACCGGTACCGCTGTTCACGACACCCTGCATGAGGTTGGCCATCAGGAATGCTGTATATTCGCTGACCGCCTCATGCTTCTTGTTTGTGAACTCTCCGAGCACATTGCCCATGCTGTCTTCGATTCTGGTAACGAAAAGAGGAGACACGTATACTCCCCTAGAAGGGAATGTGTTGTAGGCCGCAACCATCTCATATACAGTAATGTCAGCCGCACCCACACAAAGCGGATTAACAGGGTCGAGATATGATCCGATACCCATCTTACGCATCATCTCCACCATGGCTTCAGGGCCATACTGCTTCATGAGGTATGCCGAGATATTGTTCGAGCTCTTGGTGAGTCCCCACTTCAATGTAACTGTCTGGCCGATCCATTCGTCCTTGTCCGTACTTGCAGGTGTCCATGTCTCGTCCTCATTGACGATGAAGGTCTGCGGCACATTCACGACCTTGTCGCATGGGCTCATGCCCTCCTGCATCGCAAGAGTATAAAGGAACGGCTTGATGGTAGATCCCACCTGACGCTTGCCCTGACGGACATTGTCATACTTGAAGTAACGGTAGTTCGGTCCTCCCACATATGCCTTCACATGTCCTGTCTCCGGCTCGATCGCCATGAAGGCCGCACGGAGATGAGACTTATAATACCTGATGGAGTCGTTCGGAGTCATCACGGTATCGATGTACCCCTTCCTGTTCCATGAGAACACCCTCATCTGCACTGGCTCGTCGAAGCTCTTGCGGATCTCCGACTCGGAAGCGCCGTTGTTCTTCATGATGCGGTAACGGTCGCTCCAGCGCCTTGCCTGCCTCATGAGCTGATCGATAGTCTTCTGGTCGATGTCGTTCGAGAAAGGCTTGTTGGTCTTCCATTTCAGA
>JAFTYS010000142.1 GCA_017461285.1 Bacteroidales bacterium
CCCTACAGCAGTTCAAAGAGCTGAGCTGCAATCGAGCGGGCCTGGATCGTATCCACCTGGGCCTGATATATTCCCATCGCCTGATTGAATGCAGGAAGATTCTCCTTCTTGATCGGCTCTGCAGGAGGTGATTCCATCTTCAGAGGATTGATAGGCGTGCCGTTCTTCCATACTCGGAAATCAAGATGCGGTCCTGTCGAACGACCGGTCGAACCTACATATCCTATAACCTGTCCCTGGCGGACCCTCTGTCCCGCCTTGAGGCCCGGACCGTATTTCCAAAGATGGAGGTATGCTGTCGAATATACAGAATTGTGTCTGATCCTGACCGTGTTTCCTCCTGCTCCCTCATACTTCATGCTCGTCACGACACCGTCACCGATGCTCACGACTGGAGTTCCCTTAGGAGCGGCGTAGTCCACTCCGGTATGAGGCTGGACCTTGCGTGTCACAGGATGCCTTCTGGCATATGAGAAGCCCGAACTGATGCGTGAATAGTTCAGCGGAGCCTTCAGGAAGGCTTTTCTCATGCTCTCTCCCTTCTCGTTCCACCAGATGTTTCCGCCGTCCTTCTGATTGTACATCACCATCGGGAAATCCTCTCCAGCATGGCTGAAGACGGCATAGCGCACGGTATCGACCGCTATCACTTCCCCATCGCACATCTTTTCCTCATACAGGACTCTGAAACGGTCTCCTTTCTGGAGAGCAAAGAAGTCCACAGTCCATGCGTATATGTCCGAAAGGCTGACGATAAGCAAAGGCGAAACATCAGCCGCTATCATATCATTCCAAAGCGAACTGCTGATGGTCACGTCAGCATATTTCCGTTCTATGCTGACAGGCTTCTCATACACCCATGCATCATATGGCGGGCGGCATGAAAAGACAATGCTGCTGGCGCGGTCACGGTCATATACAAGGTAACGCAGGTCGTCCTGACTGCCGTAATACACCCTGTATGCCTGACCCACGCGGAGTGTCTTCACATCGAAGACATCGCCGCATGCTTCAGTGAGGTTATATGCTTCCTGGGCCGACATTCCGAGCGATCCGAGAAGAGTCGAGAAGAACTGTCCGTTCTTCACCTTACCTTCCGTAACCCGCAGAGAATCAGGACAGAAGCCCAAAGGATGCTCTACAGCAACTGTATCAGCACATATATCGCAGGCTTCGTCAGATGAAGCCTTGTCTCTCCCGCAGGACACAGCCATGGCAAGGAGAGTCGCGAACAGAAAAATAAGTTTTGCGAATGTTTTCATGCCGACAAAGATAGCAATAAAAACATAGCCTGAAAGTGCTTCAGAGAGGTATGTTGAAATTATTGTGGAAAAAATTGTAAAAATGTGGAATAAAGTGGAAAATAATTCCTAATTTTGCCCCACTAATGACTCCAAAGGTAATGACTGGATTTTTCGGCAAACATAGCGCAAAGGTTGATGACAAGGGAAGACTCGTGATTCCTTCTGGCATCAAGAGCGTCGTGCCTGCCGACCAGATGGAGTTCGTCATCAGGAAAGACATGTATTCGAACTGTCTGGAAATGTATACGAAGCAGGAGTGGGCGAACATGTCGCAGGCGGTCAGGGCAAAGCTCGACCTCGCCTTTGACGAAGACCACATGCGTTACTGGAGGACATATATGAGCGACACCGTGACAGTTGTCCCGGATGCCAAGCTCGGCAGAATCACAATACCCAAGGAAATCCTTGACAAGGCCGGAATCGAAAAGGAAGTCATCTTCCTCGGCGTTGACTACAAGGTAGAGATCTGGGCAAAAGAAGAACTGGAAGGAGGAAGCCTTTCCCCTGAAGATTTCAGGATGATGGGCAAGAAGATAGCGGGTCGCATTTAAAGAAAGGAGGCCTGAACATGTCCGAATACCACATCCCAGTTCTGCTTGATGAAAGCGTTTCAGCTTTGATCGGCTCACCGTCAGGAATATATGCAGACGCCACCTTCGGAGGAGGAGGACACAGCTGCGAGATCCTCAGGAGACTTTCCCCTGAGGGCCACCTGATTTCCTTTGACCGCGACAGCGA
>JAFTYS010000143.1 GCA_017461285.1 Bacteroidales bacterium
AGGCCGATAAGGAGGTGGTCGGGATTTTTGAAGTTCCGGAACTGGTAGCCTGTGTGGAAGTAGAGCTTCCGGGTCAGATGGGTCTTCAGGGCTATTATCTGGTAGAAGCCGTCAAGGTCATCACCTTTGTAAAGCAGGTTATGTCCGACTCCGAAATGGACGGAGAATATCGGCATGACCAGTTCTGCCCTTGCTGACAGTCCGATTGAGAACTGCTCTGCGAAAGGAGGACGGTAGAACCTTAATTTCTGTTCATCGGTCATTCCGGCTATGTGATCCTTTATGTTTGCGCTTTCGTCGTAGTTGATGTCAAGGGACAGTCCGATTCTGAAATATTGCCTGATGTCGTAGAACGGGTTGATATGCAGGCCGGCCGTGCCGAACCTGCCTTCTGCAATGTGCTGTGCATCATCGTACTCCAGGGAGTATTTCTTCAATGCTCCGAATGTGGTGACGTCGCATGACAGGTTCTGTTTCCATCCTTCGGATTCTGGACGAGGTTCGGGAGCCTGTATCGGCGCATTTGTGGTTCCGTATATCCTTGACACGTTGAGGCGAATGCCTATCGTATTCAGACCTGCGTTAGGCAGGTCGGTGTGGCCGTTTGAGTAATGGGTCATGTCGGGCCCTACTGCGATCTTCCAGTTCTCTGTGGCCTTCCAGGTGAGCATTATGCTACCGTTGATGTATGCATTGACCTTGGAACCGACTATGGTGTTGAACGGGTGCTCTTCGTATCTGTGCCATCCGAAAGATGCTCCGAAGTTCCATTCGTAGTCCAGCGAAAGCCGCGGCGAGAGACGGGCTATCCGTGCTCCCTGGAAAACATATAGAGACACGGGAGTTCCTACGTCTTCATGGTCGAACAGGGAGAAGACGGACAGGCCTATGCCCTGATAGACGGTAGGGTAGAGGCGCCCGAGGCGGGTCGATTCTCCGAACATGAATGCGTATTGGATATCGGCCGAAGCGCTTTTGCGCAGCGGACGGCCGATGCTGTTCTCTCCTTCAAGGAGTTCCTCCTGCGGAGAGAAAGGATAGCCGCCACGTATGCCGGCGCTGATGCGGCCTTGTCCGAAACAGTGGACGGAAAGCAAGGCTGTGGCTAGTATTATTATGACTGATCTTTTCATTCTACTGCTCTAATATCATGTAATCTCCCTTTATCGGTGCCTTGCTGTGTATTTGACCTGACCAGCAAAGGGCTGTCTCAGGATCGCTTACGTGTTTCAGATATATGCGGAAATGTGCGTAGTATTCCATATAGTTCAGGTATACCTTGATCTGGCGGGTTCCTGGACCTGCTGTTGTAGTGATGACTTCAGAAGTGTCGAATTCGGCCTCATGATCATATAATCCGTCTTCAGCGTTGAGGAACAGGGAACGTCCGCTGAACGAAAGTTTTCCGTTTTCAGGATATGAGTCTGGTATAGGGATTTCTATGCTCTCTTCATCAAGGATATAAAGCAGTTCCGAGCGTTCTCCTGGCTTTTCGTCGAAGTCAAGTTCCACGAATACGGTCCTCCTGCATCCTTTATATGGTTCTACCTCGACCGTAAAGTCTTCTTCTGTATTGTTGATTATAGTGAAAGCATTTGCCTGCATCTGGGATGATATGACGGACGATGCCAGTTCGTCCCACTCGATCCGGTCTACTACGAACCCTTCGGTAGCTTTCTGCGTGTAGCATAGTTCAAGACTTTCGACTTCGTTTTCCATTGCGATGTGTAGGGTCCTGTCCTGATGGGTCAGATTCGGCCCCATGCATACCGTAAGGGCATCATATCGGTCACGTATGATCTTGAAATGGCCGAATCTATAGTCCTTCCATATTTCTCCGAGCCCTTTCATATCCATCCTGGTGGAGGTCCTCAACTTTCCGTGCTCCCTGACGTTTCCGATGAATGTTGTGCCGAAACAGTCTTTCAGCTCAACCGAAGTGATGATCCAGTCTTCCTTGCTCATCGACAGATGGAGGGTGTCTCCGGTATCCGGAATAACAGTCTCGTTCTCCGATACCTTGAGCCGGTCTTCTTCCTCAATGAATACGGTATTGTTGCAGCCGGCCATAAGCGCAAGGCATAGCAGCAGATATTTTGCTGTCTTTATATTCATGGTTTGTCAAGTTCGTTTCGTATAAGCTTATTATAGATGCATGATGATGCGGTTTCGTTGCATACAGGAGGTCCGTCCCTCGGATCACTCCGGAGGACGGACCAAAGTTCGTTCAATATTTATGTCTAACAACTAAATTCGGTTTAACGAAAAGCATAAAGTATGCCAAATATTAGTACATTTGCGTCCTTATGCAAGAATAATGAGATATATCCTTACAATATTGGGTCTGATTTCCCTCGGATTGGGTATCCTGGGGGCTTTCCTTCCGGTACTTCCCACCACTCCGCTGCTCCTTCTTTCTGCCGCTCTGTTTCTCCGCGGCAACAGAAGGCTGTATGACTGGCTGATGAACCATCCCAGACTCGGCGTCTATATTTCAAATTTCATGAAACATAAGGCGATTCCTTTGAGGGTCAAGATCGTTGCCGTCTCGATGCTTTGGATAACGCTGCTTTACTGCGCCATATGGGTTGCCGGACATTGGGCGTTCAGGCTCTTCTTCATTCTGATCGCCATCGGGGTGACTATCCATATTCTTTCTTACAAGACGCTGAAATAGAGCCTTATATGTGATTGATGATTAACGACGGGAATGCTTCTGCCGTCATCTTCAGGATATAGGCAATAATGACGAAGATGCTGATGACCCATGCGATGAAAAGTATGAGTCCCGGTCTCCATGACGGTGCCTTGAGGTCGAAGAGAAGCATGATTCCGTTGTAGATGAACCATATGAACATCAGGCCCGTAATGACCATGATCATTATCCATAAGGTGCTGTTGCCGGTCAGGAGGTCTGCAATGAACATTTCTTCAGCATCCAATGGGCCGAAATCGGCGATTTCGTCAGCTATTCCGTAACCTATGATATGCTCTACGGATGGAATGAATGCACATCCCAGCATGCCTCCCAGACCGATGACGAACAGAAGAATCCCGAGGAACACTCCGCCCGCACGTTTGATAGTCCTGCCGGCAGGGGATTGTGCCGCATCCCTGACCTCTGTGCCGAAGTCGAAATCCTTGGATCTGTAGCTGTCAAGATTTGTCGGTTTGCCCTTCATCTCCCTCTTCTGTTCTGCGGTTCTTGCCGCAGGCATTGCAATCCATAGGCAGATGTATGCCAGGAGCGAGAAACCGAAGTAAGGGCCATCGTCAATGCCCAGGAATCCTATGAAGAAGAATAGAAGGAACAGGATCCTGAAAAGGACTCTGTCAATCCCGAAATAACTGCCAAGTCCTGCGCAGACGCCGCCCAGGACCTTTTCTTCCAGATTTCTGTACAGGTGCTTGTTCTTCAGACTGTTATGCTGCTTTCTGACTTCCTTGTCATCCGATGGCGTCTCCGAAACTTCTGGTTCATCTGCAGCAAGCATCTTAGGGTCGCCGATGCGTTTCTTGATTTCGTTTATCATTTCCAGGCTGACAGCCATTCCGGGGATATACTTCTCTTTCAGCAGTTCTGCTATTCTCGCTTCAATGTCTGCTGTAATCTCTTCTGCGCTTGCGTCGGTGGCAAATGCTTCATGTATGTCTGTCAGGTATGCATCCAACTCGGAATATGCGTCTGATTCGATGGTGAATGCATATCCGGCCAGGTTTATGTTTTCTGTTGTCTTCATTTCAGGTTATGCTTTAGAACCGTTTCTTATAGTTTCAATACCTCTGGCCAGTTCGTCCCAAGCCGAGTCCAGACCATCCAGCTGCTCGCGTCCGTAGTCCGTTATCATATAATACTTTCTAGGAGGACCCTGTGTCGATTCCTCCCATCTGTAGTTGAGCAGGCCGATCTTCTTCAGGCGGATGAGCAGGGGATAGATCGTCCCCTCGGCCACGATTATGTTCACGTCCTTCATCTTCTGGATGATGGACGAGGCATATTCGTCTCCTTTCGCCAGAATAAGAAGGATGCTGTATTCCAGCACCCCTCGTCTCATCTGGGTCTTGTTGTTCTCGATTATTCCTGTGGCGGTCTCCATGATCATGCTCCCTGCGTGAATCGTCTGATGTTCTCTGCGTTTGCAGGTAAACCCCTCAGCTCGCACTTCTCTGCCGCGGTCCTTGCTTCAGGTGCTGCAATCCAGATCACAAGGTAGATCCAGAGGCCTGCAGAACCGCAGATGAAGGCTACAAGGAAGATCACTCTGATAAGTGTGACGTCCACACCGAGGAAGAGCGCCAGACCCGAACATACTCCTGCCAGCCTCTTTCCGTCAGGATCTCTGAACAGTTTTCTTGCAGGCCTTTCGCCGTCTGTTCCGCTGTAGTGATAACCGCTTTCAGCGCTGCCCTGAGTACCGGCGGCTCCGTCGCTCTGCGACTCCGCCTTCCTGTATCCCTGAGGATATCCCAGCTGAGAAATTACGTCCTGTACCATAGAATGGTCCACAACCTCTCTTCCTGTCATCTTTGACTTGAGCAGGTCTGCAATCCTTCCTTCGAGTTCATCCATCACTTCATTGCTTGAACTGGATGTTCCCATTGCTCCCTTGAACCTCTCGAGGTAATCGCTTAAAGTGTTGTAAGCATCTTCGTCAATGGTGAAGCTGCATCCTCCGATCGCTACGTTGATTGTCTTTTTCATAATGTCTATCTGTTAAATATGTTGTTGTCATGCTTGCTCGAAAGCAACATCTGTGCTAATGGTACTGCAAAGATATATAAATTTTCGAATACCTTGCAATACAAGGTACTGAAATTTTGGAATTATTTTTGATATTTCGTGCCTCTGGTTAGAACAGTAGTATGAAAATGGATGATTCAGAGAGATATGCAAGGCTTGGCGAAAGAAGCGATATGGCCTTGATGAAGGATGTCTCATACGGCAATATGGATGCATTCGAGGAATTGATGGACAGGTATCTGAATATCGTTTCCAAGACATCATTCAGAATATTGTGCGACAGAAGGGACAGCGAATATGTGACGGCGAGGGTGTTCCTGTCGTTATGGAATGACGTGCTGGAATATGACGACCGTTTTACCGTAGGGGAGTGGCTTCTGCGCAGGACATGCTTCTTTGCCAGGATAAGGATAATGAGGAGGCGTATATTGAGGATCTTCGGCATTCAGAATGATGTGTTTGTAAACGTTTCCCCTAAAGTTGAGAATGAAGATGACTATGTCACAAAACAGGCGTGGGAACTTCACTGCCGGGCGGTTGCGCATATGACCCCGCTGCAGAGCGCGGTCTATGCGATGTGTGTCCTCGAGGATATCCCCGAAGATAATGTCGCTCTGATAACCGGACTTACCAGGTTCCGGATAGGTCTGGCTCTGGAGAGGGCCGAAGATAAAGTGAAGGCAAGACTGAAGGAATACGGCCGTGAAGGAGAGTATGAGAAGTATAACGGCTTTCTCCGTAAGGTTGCGGACAGCATGACGGATATAAGGAAACTTAAGAAAATGATTATATTTGTAGTCTGAAAACAAGACTACCATGAAGAGACTTTCCTTATTTCTTGTTCTGCTTCTGCCTTTTGCAGTTTCAGCTCAGAATGAACCCTTGATATCTTATGACGATTCGACTAAAACCCTTTTTGATGATTCCGGTCGTTTCAAGTCACATATAAATCTTGAATTTGCATCTTCTGCAAATGCATATTTTACGGAAGGTGCTTTTGATGAGGCATCGTTCAAGATGAATCGTGTCCGTCTTGAGATACTTGGCCGTCTTAACGACAATCTTTCTTATCATTTCCGTCAGTCTTTCAATAAGTACAGCAATCCGCATTCTGTCGACAACATGTCCTCGTCAATCGAGTATGCATATATAAAGTGGCATCATGAAGATAGGTTTGAATTGGTTGCGGGAAAGCAGTTTCTGGCTGTTGCCGGATATGAGGGATGGGTCAATGGATTGAAGGTCAGGGAATTCAGTGAGTTTAACAATAATTTTGAGATTTTCCAGTCAGGTCTGACAGGCGTAATAAAGTTCACTCCGACCCAGCATCTGATGCTTCAGGTAGCCAATAATCGCAATGCTACAGACAGCGAGATGTATCTCTATGGATTGCCGGAAGGTCTGGAAAGTTCGAAGCTTCCGCTTCTGGCTACAGCCAATTGGAACGGGTGGTTTGCAGACGGGGCGCTCCATCTGATGTATTCGGCATCTGCCGGCCAGCTTGCCAAAGGAAAGAACATCTACTATCTGATGTGCGGAAATATCTATGAGAAGGGACCGGTTCTGGCATATCTTGATGTCCTGTATTCCCGTTCGGCAATAGACAGTCAGCAGCGCATCACCACGCTTCAGGGACAAGGACGGGGGTCTTTGCCTGTCACTGCCAGGAATACTGAATATCTGACTTTCATCGCTAATGTTGACTATCGTTTCCATCCTAAATGGAACGGATATATCAAAGGTGCATATGAAACCGCCGGCATTTATGAGGCAAACGGACCGTTTGCAGCCGGACGCTATACGACATCCTGGAACGCCCAGGCATGTATGGAATGGTTTCCATTCGAGGAAGACGGCGGCTTCAAGGTCTTCCTCCACTATGTCTACAAGGGATACGAACTGGAGGAAAACGCAAAGGCGCTGGGAGCAATTCTGCCGCACACCCAACGCCTGTCTCTTGGAATCCAGTATATAATACCTGTATTATAGGATATTCAGACTCTGTTCCTTTATCTTTTCAAGCTCATCCTTCATCTTCACTACGATCTTCTGGATTTCTGTGTGATTCGCCTTTGATCCTGTAGTGTTGATCTCTCGTCCCATCTCCTGTGCGATGAAGCCCAGCTTCTTGCCCGGGTTAGGTTCGTTTGCGATAGTGTCCAGGAAATATCTGCAGTGCTGGCGGAGGCGTACCTTCTCTTCATTGATGTCCAGTTTCTCTATGTAGAAGATCATCTCCTGCTCGAGTCTGCTCTGGTCTGGTTCAGCCTTGATTTCCGCAAAACGGCTCAAAATTTTTTCCCTGATAGCCTCGGTACGCTCTGATTCGTACTGCTCCACCTGCTTTGAATATGCCAGGATGTTCTCGACCTTTTCGGTAACGTCCTTGTACAGGACTTCTCCTTCCTGCTCTCTGAAGGCATTGATGTTCCTGAGAGCCTCGTCGATGCATGCCTCTACCACAGGCCAGTTTTCGTCTGTGATGACATCCTGCTTCTTGGCGTCCATGACTTCCGGCATCCTGAGAAGCAATGCAAGGAGATCGTTGGGATTCTTACTCCAGAGATTGACTGCTCCGATCTTCTCTCCAAGTTCAGAAACCTGCTGGTAATACTCTATCGCAAGATCCATATTGATCTTCTTCGCGCTGTCTGCCGCATTTGGTTCGAAAGTGACGAAGAAGTCGATGTTTCCGCGTGTCAGCTCCGCTGCAATCTTCTGGCGCACAGCCATTTCCTTGTCTTTCGGGAGCATCGATGTCTTTATGCTTATGTCTGCGGTCTTGCCGTTCAGCGAACGTACTTCTACTGTTATCTTACCTGTCTCGAGCAAAGCCTCTGCCTTGCCGTAGCCTGTCATTGATTTTATCATAATGTGTGGATTATCGTGTTTGAAACCGCAAAAATACGGAAATTTCCGTAAATATGCTTATTTATCGCCGTCGCTTCTGTTCAGATGATAGGCATCGCGCGGGTCTCCGTTCGCCAGATGGATGATTCCGCATCTGATGAAGCCATATTTCTGAAGTATATGGTGCATGATGACGTTGTCTCTGTGGGTGTCTATGCGTATGCATCGGGTCTGCGCGAATCCCCAGTCAAGGAGCCTGCGGGCTGCATCGTGTCCGGGTTCGTCCACAGCTATCCTGTGGATGACATGATAAGGGGAGTCGTCGGGCCAGCATCCGTCGTATATGGCCGCATATGTCGGGTCCGGTCCAGGTATGAAAGCCATTGTGGCGATGATCCTGCCGTCCTCGCATAATACCATGCAGTTCCCGTTTCCGATGTCTCTGCTTACGATCTCTAACGAAGGATAGGAGTCGTTCCACTGGTTCATGTTTCCGCTTGCCCGCATGATCCTGCGGGCATTGCGGAATATCTCCATCAATGCAGGAATGTCTTCGTATGTCGCCTTTCTTATCATTATGATTCAAAGGTAGCAAGTATTTGGCGGAACTAAAGCAAAAAAAACGTATATTCGCGAGATTATTTGCAAATTCAAAAGACCAACCATATGGAAGAGGTAAACAAGGATGTCAATGAGACCAGAAATCTCAACTTTTTGGAAGAGATCATAGAGGCGGATCTCGCAAGCGGCAAGTGTGAATCAGTGATGACACGTTTCCCGCCTGAACCTAACGGATATCTTCACATCGGACATGCGAAGAGCATCTGCATCAATTTCGGACTCGCAAAGAAATACGGCGGAAAGACAAACCTCCGCTTCGATGATACCAACCCGGTAAAGGAAGACACTGAGTACGTGGACTCAATCAAGGAGGACATCAAGTGGCTCGGCTTCGAGTGGGAGAATGAGCGTTATGCATCAGACTATTTCGACCAGCTTTATGAATGGGCAGAGGAACTCATAAAGAAGGGACTGGCATATGTCGACGACCAGACGCAGGAGGAGATCCGTGCAGGTCGTGGAACTGTGCAGGTACCTGGTACGGAGAGCCCTTACCGCAACAGAAGTGTAGAGGAGAATCTCCAGCTTTTCCGCGAAATGAAGGCAGGAAAGTATGCTGACGGCGAGAAGGTGCTCCGCGCGAAGATCGACATGGCCCATCCGAACATGCTCTTCCGTGACCCTCTTCTTTATCGTATCATCCATGCCCACCATCACCGCACAGGCGACAAGTGGTGCATCTATCCTATGTACGACTATGCACACGGCCAGTCCGACTCGATCGAGAACATCACCCATTCGATCTGTACCCTCGAGTTCGACGTTCATCGTCCTCTCTATGACTGGTTCATCGAGAAGCTCGGCATCTTCCCGTCGCATCAGTATGAGTTCGCAAGACTCAACCTTACATATACCGTGATGTCAAAGCGCAAGCTCCTCGAACTCGTGAAGAACAATTTCGTAAGCGGCTGGGACGACCCTCGCATGCCTACCATCTGCGGTATCCGCCGTCGCGGATATACTCCTGAATCGATGCGTATGTTCGCCGAGAAGGTGGGTGTCGCAAAGCGCGAGCAGCTGATCGACCTTCAGCTGATGGAGTGGTGCGTCCGTCAGGACCTCAATGAGCGTTCAAACCGTTATATGGTGGTTCAGGATCCGGTGAAGCTTACAATCACAAACTGGGAACCTGGCAAGGTGGAGTGGTTCGACGCTCCTCTCAATCCTGCAGATCCTGAAGGACCTTCACGCAAGGTTCCTTTCACAGGCGAGGTATATATCGAGAGAAATGACTTCATGGAGGAGCCTCCTAAGAAGTATTTCCGTCTAAAGCCTGACGGAGAGGTACGTCTCAAGTATACATACATCATCAAGTGTCAGGAAGTTGTAAAGGACGCAGAAGGCAATATCGTAGAGATCAAGTGTACATACGACCCTACATCAAAGCCAGGAGCAGGCGAGTGGCGTTCTGTGAAGGGAACCATCCACTGGGTGTCAACAGAGCACGCCAAGGAAATCGAGCTCAGACTTTACGACAAGCTCTTTACAGAGGCACAGATGGGACAGATTCCTGAGGGTGAGGACTACAAGAACTACCTCAATCCTGAATCTCTCGTAATCGGCAAGGGTTATGCAGAACCTGCCCTCCTCGAAGACAATTCAGGCATCGCAGTTCAGTTCGAGCGCGTAGGCTACTTCTTCAAGGATCCGGACAGCACACCTGAAAAGTTCGTATTCAACAAGACTACAGCCCTCAAGGACAGCTTCAAGTTCTAGGAAGGACTTGTAGAATACACTGACAGCCCCGCATCAATCGAAGCAGAAAACTTAAGGAAATGCTTCGCTCGATGCGGGGCTGTCGGTGTATAAAGGATCATTCAGCGGCCTTTCTCTGCAGGTACTCCTTGAAGAAACGTCCCTGAGTGGTTGGGGTGAAGTTCCAGTCTTCGATAAGTGTAGGTGACCAGGTCGTATCGAAGCACCATACTGTGAAGGATATGCCCTTGCTCTCAAAATATTCAGTTATATGCTTGCCGTACACATCGGTAGAAATGACCGGGATATGCGCTCCAAGTTCATTTTCGAGACAGAAGCCGATTTCAGTGCAGATTACCGGGTATGTGTCGGCTACAAAACCGAAGTCAGCCTCCCATTGCTCCTCCCACGGCTCGCTTCTCTTCATCGGGTATGGATGTGAAACGTATGCGATATTCGGACGGTCTATAGGTGCTGATGCTACAGGAGTGAGGTCGTAAGCCCAGTTGAATCCTGCGCAGAGGCAGATTGCATTCGGGTTATATACACGTATGGTGTCGATGATCTGCTCCTGTATTCCTTTCCATTCCTCCCATGTACATTCTCCTGTGTCCTCTCCTGTGACGGTCGGCTCGTTGAAGATTTCATACAGAGCCACAGCCGGCTCATCATTATAGCGCTGTGCGACAGTCTTCCAGAATTTCAGAGTCTCCTCAAGGTCTGTATCGTACATCGGGTTGGTATACTTAGCGTCCTTCAGATTACCGATTGAATGCCAGTCCATTATTACATATAGGCCGTGCTTCTTTGCCCATTCGATTCCCTGATCCATTGCACTGAATGTCTCTTCCCAGCCCATTCTGTTAAGATTGGTCGGATGTACGGCGAATCTGACGATATTTGCTCCCCAGTCTGCCGCTTCTGCGAAGTACCTCTCATTCCATTGTCCTTCGCTTACCAGCTTTACAGGGTCTGAAAAGCACAGTCCTCTGAATATGAGTTCATTACCCTGAGGGTCGATGAACTTGTTGCCTTTCACTGTTACCCACTCTGCAGATGTGGAATCTGATGCACATGCAGAAAATATCACTGCCAAGATGCTGATGATCAATATTTTCGATTTCATAGTTATAAGGTTTTTATGTATAGGTAGATCAGCTATTTTTCGTAAGCGTCGAGGCCGCTCTGGAGGAAATCTACGAAACCGTCGATAGAGAGGTCGTAGCCGCGTACCGGTACGAGCATTTCTCCGTCAGGGGACAGGAGCACGTAGTTCGGCTGGGCGTTCACGTTCCACTTTGTGCGTGCTATGTATGAGTTTGCACGTCCGAGGTCCTTGTATACCTTTCCGCTCTCTGCGTCTGTCACATAGTCTTCCTTGTCGAGCTTCTGCTTGTCGTCTGTGTAAAGAGCGACAACCACGAAGTCATTCTTGAGCATCCCGAGTACTGTAGGATCGCTCCATACTCTAGACTCCATCTCGCGGCAGTTCACGCATCCGTGACCGGTAACGTCCACGAATACAGGCTTTCCTGCCTTCTTTGCAGCCTCAAGGGCATCGTCAAGGTCAAAATAACCCTGGAGCCCGAGAGGAAGGTGAAGTCCGAAGTCGTTTTCTGCAGCGACAGTCTGGCCTGCTTCAACATAATTACTTGCAGAACTGTTCTGTCCTATTACGAAATCCTGCGTCGTGATAGGCGGAAGGTATCCTGAAAGAGCCTTGAGAGGGGCTCCCCACATGCCTGGTATGAGATATACCACGAATGAGAAAACTCCGATTGCGAGCGCGAGACGAGGGACCTTGAGATACTCAAGAGGCTCGTCGTGGGCGAAGCGGATCTTTCCGATGAGGTAAAGGCCGAGAAGGGTGAATACCGCAATCCAGATGGCGAGGTAAACCTCTCTGTCGAGAAGGCCCCAGTGGTATGTCTGGTCAGCGACGCTGAGGAACTTGAGTCCGAGGGCAACCTCGATGAATCCGAGGACTACCTTTACTGAATTCAGCCAGCTTCCTCCGCTCTTCTTGAACTTCTTCAGAAGCGACGGGAAGAATGCGAGGATTGTGAACGGGAGTGCGAATGCCACAGAGAATGCAAGCATTGTCACCATCGGCTCCCAGAACTCGCCCTGTGTTGACTTGATGAGCACAGAACCTACTATCGGACCTGTGCATGAGAATGATACGAGTACAAGCGTGAGCGCCATGAAGAATACGCCTGCAAGTCCTTTCTTGTCAGCTCCCTTGTCGCTCTTGTTGACGATTGATTCGGGAAGTGTGATCTCAAATGCTCCGAAGAATGAAGCCGCGAAGATCATGAACACGATGAAGAAGATGATGTTAGGAAGCCAGTGGGTAGACAGCCAGTTGAAGATGTCCGCAGTCACTGCATCTCCTCCGATGATCCTTGTGAGCATGATGATCACTGAAATCGGAACTGTATAGAGAAGGACGATGAAGAGTCCGTACATCGCAGCCTTGAAACGGCCTGCTGCAACATTCTCCGATCCCTTCATGAAGAATGAGACTGTCATAGGGACCATAGGAAACACGCACGGGGTCAGAAGCATTGCAAAGCCCCAGAGGATGGCCTCGATTATCAGGCCCCAGATCGAGCCTTTCTTTTCTTCAGGCTCGCCGATTTCGCCCGCTGCAGCTACAGCTGTCTTCGGGCTTATCTCTACCTCGAAGTCATAATACTCTGCCTTGCAGGCGCCTCCTGTACATGCATTTGTAAAGATGGTGCCGGCGTAGACAGCTGATGTGCCGTCGAGCTTTATGTTCTGCGCGATGATGATCTCGTCTGTATAATGCTTTACAAGCTCTCCGAATTCGTCAACTTCCTCTACAGGAGTGCCGAGCTCGTACGGAGCGCCGTCAAGCTCTCCGCCTTCTACAGTCACATCCATTAGCTCAGTTGCCGAGAACTCGTCAGTAAGTGTATAGGTATGGTAGCCCGGAGCAACCTTGCCGGTGAATACTACACGGTATGTGTCATCTGCTGTCTTTTCAACATGTGATGACCATGTTACCAGCTGCTGCTGGGCGAATGCTGCCAGACCGATGAGGGAAGCAGCAATCAATGTCAGTAACTTTTTCATTTAAAACTATTTAGCGAATGCAACTGATCTGGTTTCTCTGATGACGGTGATCTTAACCTGTCCAGGATATACCATCTCTTCCTGAATCTTTCTTGCGATCTCGGTTGACAGTGACTCGGCGTCCTGATCCGTTACCTGGTCGGCTCCAACGATCACTCGAAGCTCGCGGCCTGCCTGGATTGCATAGGTCTTTGTAACTCCAGGGTAAGACTGTGCGATGTTCTCCATGTCCTTGAGCCTCTTGATGTATGACTCGATGACCTCGCGGCGTGCACCAGGGCGTGCACCTGAAATGGCGTCTCCTACGAGTACGAGTGGAGCGATGATGGACGTCATCTCTACCTCTTCATGGTGTGAACCGATGGCGTTGCAGATCTCCGGCTTTTCCTTGTACTTCTCGGCAAGCTTCATACCGAGGATTGCATGTGGAAGTTCAGGATCCTCATCCGATACCTTTCCTATATCGTGGAGAAGTCCTGCGCGTTTTGCGATCTTAGGGTTGAGACCGAGCTCCGATGCCATTGTGGCGCAGATGTTTGCCACTTCACGGGCGTGCTGGAGCAGGTTCTGTCCGTATGACGAGCGGTACTTCATCCTACCGATGAGCTTCACAAGCTCGATGTGCATTCCATGGATACCGAGGTCGATGCAGGTCCTCTTACCTGTTTCCATGATCTCGTCTTCAAGCTGCTTCTGTACCTTTGCAACGACCTCTTCGATACGTGCAGGGTGGATGCGTCCGTCGATCACGAGCTGGTGGAGGGCAAGTCTTGCGACTTCTCTTCTTACCGGGTCGAAAGCTGAAAGAAGGATTGCCTCCGGAGTGTCGTCAACCACGATTTCCACTCCTGTAGCAGCCTCGAGCGCACGGATGTTTCGTCCTTCGCGGCCGATGATTCTTCCCTTGATCTCGTCGCTCTCGATATGGAATACTGTTACTGCGTTTTCGATTGCAGTTTCAGATGCTGTTCTCTGTATCGTATTGATAACAATACGCTTGGCTTCCTTGCTTGCTGTGAGGCGGGCCTCATCCATCATGTCGTTGATGTATGACTGAGCCTGTGTCCTGGCCTCTGCCTTCATGCTCTCCATGAGCTGGTTCTTCGCTTCTGCAGCAGTAAGACCGGCGATCTCTTCGATCTGTCTGATGGCTTCCTGACGGAGCTTCTCATACTCTTCGGATTTCTTTGTGGCGATTTCCACCTGCGCCTTGAGATTCTCCCTGATGGCGTCAGCCTCCTTGTTCTTGCGGCCGAGCTCAGAGTTCTGCTGGTTCAGGCTGTTCTCCTTCTGCTTGAGCCTGCTCTCTACCTCGCTGATGTGCTTGTTCTTCTCATTGATGTACTGCTCGTGCTCGCTCTTGAGCTGGAGGAACTTCTCCTTTGCCTGGAAGATCTTCTCTTTCTTGATGCTCTCCGCTTCAAGCTCTGCTTTCTTGATGATGTCTTCCTTCTGTCCTTTGAGAACTATTCTATGGACAATTATGTAGGCTGCCAGTGCGGTTGCACCGCTCAATAAGCCTGTTAAAACTAG
>JAFTYS010000144.1 GCA_017461285.1 Bacteroidales bacterium
CCGACGCTGTTCACACAACTTTCTACAGTATTGTCCAGCGTCTCTTTGAGAAGTCCCTGATCGACATCATGCTGATACTGGCCGACTCCCAAAGACTTAGGATCTATCTTTACAAGCTCAGCCAGAGGGTCCATGAGCCTGCGTCCTATCGACACCGCCCCACGTACGGTCACATCATGATCAGGGAACTCTGCACGTGCAACATCCGAAGCCGAATAGATCGATGCTCCGTCTTCGCTGACAGTAAAGACACGCACGCCCTTCGGAAGCGGAACACGCTTGATGAATTCTTCAGTCTCGCGGCTTGCGGTGCCGTTTCCGATGGCAATGACTTCGACTCCATATTTCTGTACCATGGCGGATACAGACTGTATGGACTTGATCTTTTCGCTTGCAGGAGGATGCGGGAATATGGCCTCATTATGGAGGAGATTGCCCTGCTCATCCAGACATACGACCTTGCAACCGGTCCTGAATCCCGGATCTATGGCAAGGACACGCTTCTGTCCGACAGGAGGGGCAAGAAGAAGCTGGCGGAGATTCTCGCCGAATATCCTGATGGACTCGATGTCCGCCTTCTCCTTTGCTTCCTTAATGACTTCATTTGAGATCGACGGTTCGAGAAGCCTTTTGAAGGAATCTTCAAATGCCATATGCATATGCTCAGCCAATGGCTGGGCAGGATAGCGTCTCTCCTGGCAGAAGTCATAATATATCTTCTTGCCGCATTTCTCCGGATCCGCATCAATCCTTACGGTGATGAAACCTTCTTCTTCAGCCCTGAGGATGGCAAGAAGCCTGTGCGGAGCTATTCTCTCCAATGATTCAGAATAGTCGAAATACGAACGGTATTTCATGGCCTCCTGTCCGGAAGCCTTCTTTGTAGCCTTGGTGACCAGACGGCGAGTCCTGAATATCTGTCTCAAAGTTTCTCTGACTGAAGCTGTCTCGCTGAGGCGCTCTGCTATGATATCACGTGCTCCGGCCAATGCGTCCTCAACAGAGGCTACCTTGCCGCCGACGTACTTGCGCGCCTCCTGGACAGGATCGGTCAAGGATACATCATACATCCTGTCTGCCAAAGGTTCCAGACCTGCTTCCCGGGCCACTGTAGCACGGGTACGTCTCTTCGGCTTGAACGGAAGATACAGATCTTCCAGTTCGCGCGACTCGACGCAGTTCTCGATACGGGAACGAAGTTCGTCAGTAAGCGCTCGGGCCTGTCCTATGGTCTCAAGCACAGTCTCCTTACGCTTCTCCATTTCAGAGAACATATCAGCCCAATGCCTGATCTCTGCAATGGCAACCTCGTCCAGACCGCCGGTCCTCTCCTTCCTGTAACGGCTGATGAATGGAATGGTCGCTCCTTCATCAAACAGCGACACGCAGTTCTCAACCTGCCAGTCCTTCACCCCCACCCTGGCAGCAATACTCTTTATATAAATCTCCTTCATAATCCTAAAAATTCAAAAGCACAAAAACGCCCACTTTTGTTCTTTTACCCGCCGCGTCAACGTCGGTTGATTTTAATTTCGGTTGGCATTTGTATGGAATCGGCATTTTGCCACCCCCGGCTAGGGGGAGGGGCCCACGCCAGTGGGAGGGGGCCAATGGAATACATTGTCAATCTATTGTGAACATAAAAACAGAATCAATCATGCGAAACCTGTTTCAGCTGATCCCTATAAGCCGAAAATATCTTGGACTTGGAAACAAATCCGATATAAGTCCTGTCATGGTCGACCACAGGCAGATTCCACGCCTGAGTCTTCTCGAACTTGTTCATGACGCTGTCCATCTTCTCGTCAATATAGACATACGCCGGAGCCGACATCATGAAATTATACACATGCATCTTGTCATACAGTTCCGAGCGGAACATATCCTGGCGGATGTCTTCCAGAGACACGTAGCCGTGGAAATGGTTTCTGTCATCGATCACCGGGAAAATATTCCTCTTGGAGGTAGCCACAACTTCCACAAGATCTCCCAAAGATGCATCGATCTTCACCGGAATGAAATCCGCTTCAATAAGATCGCTGGTCTTCAGAAGGGTCAGCACAGCCTGGTCGCTGTCGTGGGTCAGGAGCTCTCCCCTCTTCGCTATTCGCTTGGTATAGATTGAATAAGGTTCGATGGTCCTTGCGACAGCGTATGACACCGTAGAAGTCAGAATCAGCGGAATAAGAAGCTCATATCCGCCGGTCATGTCTGCAATAAGGAAGATGGCCGTCATAGGAGCCTGCATCACTCCCGCCATAAGTCCGGCCATTCCTACCAGCACAAAATTCTGCTCAGGCACCACTGCACCGCCACCTATGAGGTTGATTGTTCTTGAGACGAAGAATCCGGCTATTGCGCCTATGAACAGAGTAGGTCCGAAGGTTCCTCCCACGCCGCCGCCTGCATTGGTAAAGGACATGGAGAACACCTTCAGGATAAGGATCATCAGGAAGAATATCGGTATGGACCATTCGCTGTCCATGAAGAAGGCAAGAACCGTCTCGCCTTCAAAATCGATCATTCCGCCGTTCAGCAGGACATGCAGGTGCTCATATCCTTCTCCATAAAGAGGAGGGAAAAGGAAGATCAGAAGTCCAAGTCCGAAAGCCGATACGGCCCAACGTAGGTATGGGCCCTTGATGGATCTGATCTTGTCTTCAAGCCAAAGCGTAGTTCTGGTAAAATATACGGAACATGCTGCACTGAACAGTCCGAGGATCAGGTAGAACGGTATGTTATGCATGGTGAATTCGGATATCGTACATTCGAAGGCCGGCTGGTCTCCGAAGAAGATATATGAAATCACCGTTGCTGAAATGGTCGAAAGAAGGAGAGGCAGGATCGAACTCATGGAGATATTGAAGAGAAGAATCTCCAAAGTGAAAAGTACTCCGGCCAGAGGGGCCTTGAATATGCCCGCCACCGCACCGGCCGCACCGCAGCCGAGAAGTATGGTCATATTCTTATACGACAGATTCATGTACCTGGCAACATTGGAACCGATCGCCGCACCTGTGTATACGATAGGGGCCTCGGCTCCGACGGATCCTCCGAATCCGATGGTCACAGACGAGGCCAGCATGGAAGACCACATGTTATGCGGTTTGATCTTCGACTCATTCTTTGATACAGCCTGAAGGACCTTCGTAACTCCGTGACCGATGTTATCCTTTACCACATACCGGACGAAAAGCATTGCCAGAAGCATTCCGACGCCAGGATAAATAAGGTATAGGGCGCTGTATGCGACACCGTCGAACCATGACGTTATGGAATGGTGGATGAACTCGATCGAACTCTTGAGAAGCACGGCTGCAAGACCGCATGCAACACCGACCACAAGGGAAAGCACAATCATCACATCACGCTCGGGCATGCTCTTTACGATGCGCCTGAGCGAGGAGGAGATGGAGGTGAATCTGAATTTCTTTCCCATAGGTTTCAAAAGTCCACAAATATATAAAAAAAAGCCGACCTTTTGCATAAGGACGGCTTTTATAGGTTTATGAGATCTTACGCATCAGCGCTGTCATCTTCAGTAGAATACTGAGATATGTTATCGTCCGGCAGGCTTTCTCCTTCGTCAGAATCATTCTCGTCACCGTCTTCGCCATCGAGCCAACGCTCCAGATCCTCAACGTCGTCTGTCTTTACCTTTATCTTGACAAGATAGATAGCATCAGGAATCTCTATCATCACAGCATAAAAAGATGTTCCATCAGGCTTGTCGTATTTTACGAGATCTGTGAAATAGTCACTATATCCCTTCGGATATTTCTCGGCAAATGCCGCTGCCAGCTCCTCCGACATGTTCTCATAGCTGACAACACCTCTTCTCTTTGTTGTAGTAGACATATTCTGTTTTCTTAAATTATCAAATTCCGGTGCAAGTGTAGGACATTTTTTTCAATTGAGCAACATTTTTTAACCTTATTTGCTCAACTTTTCCTTTGCATAATTCAAGGTAATCCGGAATGTCTTTCGGCCTGAAGACGGAGCCTCATACATGGCGTCTGTCATAATCTGTTCGCAGATAGAACGTAAACCTCTGGCTCCCAATTTGTTTTCAATGGAAGTATCCACAATGAGGTCGAGAACCTCAGGATCTATGGACAGCTTGATTCCGTCCAGTTCAAACATCTTCGTATACTGACGCAGCAACGCATTCTTAGGTTCTGTCAGAATCCTCTTCAGCGCATCTCTGTCAAGGTGGTCAAGATATGTGATGACCGGGAGACGGCCGATGATTTCAGGAATAAGTCCATATGACCTGAGGTCCTGGGCCTCGACATACTTCAGAAGGTTATCCTTATCGATCTGAGTCTTGTTAGACGAGCCGAATCCTATCACCTGGGTGTTCAGACGCTGCGCTATCCTGCGTTCAATTCCTTCAAAAGCACCTCCGCAGATGAACAGTATGTTCTGTGTGTTGACATGAAGGAACTCCTGTTCAGGATGTTTGCGGCCTCCCTGAGGCGGAACATTCACTACACTTCCTTCAAGAAGCTTGAGCATCGCCTGCTGGACGCCTTCTCCAGAAACGTCGCGGGTGATTGAAGGATTGTCGCTCTTGCGGGCGATCTTGTCTATCTCGTCGATGAACACGATACCACGCTCCGCCTTGGCGACATTATAATCCGCTTCCTGAAGAAGACGCGACAGAATGCTCTCGACATCTTCACCCACATAGCCGGCCTCTGTAAGGACAGTCGCATCAACGATAGTGAACGGCACATTGAGCAACTTCGCAATGGTCTTTGCAAGGAGGGTCTTACCCGTTCCGGTCGGACCTACCATGAGGACATTGGACTTCTCGAGTTCTAGCTCGTTATCTTCCGAGAGATTGTTGTTAAGCCTCTTATAATGGTTATACACTGCTACCGAGAGCAGCTTCTTCGCCCTGTCCTGACCGATCACATACTGGTCAAGATATGCATGAATATCCTTCGGCTTATAATCGCTTTCAACCTTCTCTTTCGTGGCAGGAGCATTAGCCCTGTCAATGTCGCGGATGTAATCCTGCGCTATCTTCACGCAGTCCGAGCATATGCATGCGTCAAGTCCCTGCAGCAGAAGCGATACCTCTTTCTCGCTTCTGCCGCAGAACATGCAGTATCCGGACTGTTTCCTATCCTTCGCCATATGCTACTTCTTCTTTCTCAGAATCTCGTCAATCATGCCGTATTCAAGGGCTTCCTGCGATGTAAGCCAGAAGTCACGGTCGCCATCCGCATAAATGCGTTCAACAGGCTGCCCTGAATGCTCTGCTATGATTTCATAAAGCTCTTTCTTGGTCTTCTCGATCTCCTGCGCAGCGATGAGGATATCGGATGCCTGTCCGCGTGCACCTCCAAGCGGCTGGTGGATCATCACCTTCGAATGCGGCAGAGCCGACCTCTTGCCTTTTGCGCCGGCACAAAGGAGGACAGAACCCATGGAAGCTGCCATACCGGTACAGATCGTAGCGACATCTGGCTCGATGAGCTGCATCGTATCATAGATGCCGAGTCCAGAGGTAACAACACCTCCCGGAGTGTTCAGATAAAGGGAAATGTCGCTCGCACTATCGTTTGACGCAAGGAAAAGAAGCTGTGCCTGAACGATATTTGCAACATCATCATCAATAGGAACACCAAGAAAGATGATCCTGTCCATCATCAGACGGCTGAACACATCCATGGATGCTACATTGAGCTTTCTCTCCTCAATGATTGTAGGGTTGATATATCCGTCAAGCACGGATTCATACCTGTGCATTGTCATGGAACTGATGCGGTGTTCCAGACGGGCGTATTTTTCGAATTCCTTATTCATAGCAACTGAATATTATAAAAAATGCCGGCCTCACGAGCCGGCATTAAAGGATTATTTCAACTCGCGGAATTTTTCTACCGAGATCTTCTTCTTCTTGAGAGTCACAACCTCGCGTACTGCGTCGAAGGTCTTGTCATCCTCAACCTTGTCGAGGATTCTTCTTCCCTGATCCTCCTGCGCAAGGATATTCTTCGCAAATGACTCAAGCTGCTCCTCCGGAACATTGTTCATTCCGTACATGGCGAACTGGTATGCAGCGAAACCCTTTGCGCTCGCAAGAAGGTCAGCCTCTTCAATCTTGACATTGTACTTGTTCATGAGGAAGCTGCGTATCATCTGCCACTTGTAGTCAACGATGAAGAACTCCCAGTCCTTCTCGATGTCCTCCATAGTGAACTTGCCGTCGTTGACAACATATACCCATCTCTTGAGGAACTTCTCTGCAACCTTTACGTCAGCCTTTGCAAGGAGATACTCCTTGAGGTCCTTTCCGAAACGGAAATCAGCCTCCTGTGCATACTCAGCACGGATCTTCTCCTCAATCTTCGCATCGAACTCAGCTTCTGTCTTCACTCCGAAGATCTTCTCGAATGTCTCCTCTGTGAGCGGAGCGTTCACGAATGTCTTCACATTCTTCACTGTCATCTTGAACATAGGATCGAGGTTTGCAAGCTCATCCTTGCTTACCTTGAGCATAGACGAACGGTCGGTCTCATTCTCGAACGCCTCGTTGACGTTTACGTCGAGAACGTCACCCGGCTTTACACCTACAAATGATGCCCTTGCAGCCTCAGCGACATTGCGGAGAGCAACGTATGTTCCTTCAACCTTCATGTCACCCTGCTCAAAGTCAACGATGATGAAATCCTCTTCCTTTGCAGCCTCGCCTTCCTCGAGAGATCCGTACTGCTTGAGAAGATTGTTCTTCATCTCCTTCTTCGCAGCCTCTGTCACTGTGATTGTATAATATACAACCTCGTCCTCCTTTGAAAGTTCGAATGAAACCTCAGGATTGAGAGCGATGTCGAACTTGAAAGTGAAGTCGTTGCCTGCAACCCACTCTGCCTCAGGCTGATCCTCGCTTGGAAGCGGCTCGCCGAGAACGCGGAGATTATTCTCCTGGATGAAATTGTTGAGTTCTGCTGCAACTACATCATTGACTGAATCAACGAGGGCAGACTGGCCGTACATCTTCTCGACGAGAGACATAGGAACCATACCCTTTCTGAAGCCTTTGATTTCGGCCTTCTTCCTGTAGTCGTTCAACTTCTTCTTTCTGCTTTCAACATAGTCCTCGCCTGCTACAGCAAGGGTAAGCTCAAGATTGAGGTCATCAATTCTGTTCTGTTCAATTTTCATAACTTATATCTTTTAATCATTTTTCTCACAACGGTTTCGGACTTTCCGAAAGAGCCGGCAAAAATAAGAAATTCCGCCGATATTTCAAAATGCAGCTTTCAGGACTTCTTCTTCCTTTTTGGATATGCGACACGCGAATGATACATCTGCTGGAGATATGTCTTCATCGTTTCCTTTATGGTAGCTATCTCCTTCAGGGAGACCTCTGCCTCAACAAGCTGACCGTCAGCGATCTTGCCGTCTACGATCCTGTCCACCAAAGCGGAAATATTTTCCTGGGAATAGTCCTTGAGAGCCCTGGAAGCAGCCTCGACCGCATCGCAGAACATCAGGATGACATGTTCTTTCGTAGTCGGCTTTACGCCGTCATAATAGAAATCAGCCACATCATCAGGATCTCCTCCGTTATTGAGATATGTATTCAGGAAATATGCGGTAGGAGTCGTTCCGTGATGAGTTCTTATGAAGTCACAGATGATTTCCGGAAGGCCATGCTTCTGTGCAAGGGCAACGCCGTCGGCAACGTGTCTGATGATCTCGCGAGCGCTTTCCTTCGGTGTAAGCTCGGCATGGAACTTCACTCCCGGAGTCTCGTTCTCGGTAAAGCACTGCGGGTTCGCAATCTTGCCGACATCATGATAAAGAGCAGCTGTACGGATCAGAGGGACATTGGCATCTACCGCACGGCCCACCGCGTCAGCGAGATTCATCACCTGAAGGGAGTGCTGGAAGGTTCCAGGCGCCTTGTCCGCAAGCATACGCAGAAGCGGGTTGCTGGTATCGCTAAGATCCACAAGCTTGGATGTCGATACAAGACGGAATATCTTCTCAAACAGATAGACCAGAGGGTATCCCGCCACAGAAAGCACCGCACCGAAGGCGATATCAAGGATGGTACGGTAATCAGCTGTCGTCATTCCTTCAACAAGACGGAATGCGAACCACACCATTACCATCACTACAAACAGTATCAGGGCTGTGACAAACTGAAGCCACCCTTTGTTGAAATACTCGAAAACGAGGATTCCGACAGTTCCTGCAACCAGATATATCACAAAGAGCTCCATTCCGTTCGGCGCGAAGATCAGCATCGGCAGAAGGGAGATGAAATATACGGAGAACACCATCCTCCTGGTAAAGAACGCAAGCTGATAGAATACGATCAGCAGGAAGGGCATCATGTAGAAGAGCCCGGGATCGATATTGGCCACGACAGACGATCCCACTGCCGAAAGCAGAAAGACCATCAGGAGGTACAGATACTTGTTGTACTCTTCGAAAATGCTTGTATTGCAATAATATATCGCAAGGAAAAGCAGGAGCACAAGGAAGAACGAAAGGAGCACATTGCCTGTCCATTGCAGAGGACGAGGACCCATGTATCCCACATTCGAATCAAACTCCGCCTTATAAGAATCCAGGAGCTGCTCGATCTCCGCAGTCACCATCTCGTCCTGGGAAACAATGACAAGACCCGAACGCATGACACCCTGGGTACGTGAGATATGGTCATAACTTTCCTCATGCACAAGGTCAGTCGTCTGCTGGTCAAAGACCAGGTTCGGCTCTATCACCTTCCCTAGCCCTGTCGCTGTATACAGCGAGTCCACGTCGTGTCCCGGACATGCCGCAGCAATCCTCTCCTTGAGGATGCGGTATGCATTGTCCAATGTATACACTTCGCTTACAGGCACTTTAACGGCACGCCTGTCCTTCTGCACATAGATCACTCCAGTTCCTTCCTGTACGGTAGAAGTGGAAATCACTCCGATGGAATAGACATGGGATATGGCATCAGACGCGACCTGCCTCAATGTGTCAAGATCGCCGAATTTCATGGAAGACACCGCATCCGCTCCCTTGGCATCAACCTTTGCATCATACTTGTAATAAGGTATGACACGGGCTCCGGCGTTCTCAAGTTCGCGCTGATACTGCTCTTCTGTCTTAAGTATAGGAAAATCAAACTGCGCAATCAGGGTCTCATACTTCCATGGCGAGCCCTTCTTATAGTCATAGCTGAATCTGGAACTCCTCGGCATGAGGAACACAAGCAGTATGAATATTATGATCAGAGGCAGATATACCTTGAACTTTTTCGGGAAATTGATCTTCTCCATAATAAAAGGGATATGCCGCCCGAAGGCGGCAATAAACTATGCGTCAATATTTGCGTAATGAGCGTTCTGTTCGATGAATTCCCTGCGCGGCGGCACATCGTCGCCCATGAGCATCGAGAATGTACGTTCTGCTTCTGCCGCATTCTCTATCGTGATCTGGCGGAGCAGGCGCTTTTCAGGATCCATGGTAGTGCTCTGGAGCTGTTCTGCGCTCATCTCTCCAAGACCTTTGTATCGCTGCACGAACACGCCCTTTTCCGATCCCTTTCCGAGCTGGAGGGTCGCCTCCTTGCGCTGAGCCTCTGTCCAGCAGTATATCTCTTCCTTGCCCTTCTTCACAAGATAGAGAGGCGGAGTCGCAAGATATACATAGCCGTTCTTGATAAGGTCTATCATATAGCGGAAGAAGAATGTAAGGATCAGTGTGGCGATGTGGCTTCCGTCCACGTCGGCATCGGTCATGATGATCACCTTATGGTAACGGAGCTTGCTCAGGTTCAATGCCTTGCTGTCCTCCTCTGTTCCTACGGTCACTCCGAGAGCGGTGTAGATGTTGCGGATCTCTTCGCTTTCGAAGACCCTGTGCTCCATGGCCTTCTCCACATTGAGGATCTTTCCTCGGAGAGGCAGGATGGCCTGGGTTATACGGTCACGTCCCTGCTTTGCAGTACCGCCTGCAGAGTCTCCCTCGACGAGGAAGAGCTCGCACTCCTCAGGATTCCTTGAAGAGCAGTCAGCAAGCTTTCCAGGCATTCCGGCGCCTGACATCACAGTCTTTCTCTGAACCATCTCGCGTGCTTTGCGCGCTGCATGGCGGGCTGTAGCGGCGAGAATGACCTTCTCGACGATGAGCTTCGCCTCTTTAGGATTCTCCTCAAGGTACTGTTCCAGAGCCGCTGCCGTAGCCTGGGATACGGCTGAAACGACCTCGCCGTTACCGAGCTTTGTCTTGGTCTGTCCCTCGAACTGAGGTTCTGCAACCTTAACGGAAACGACAGCGGTAAGTCCTTCGCGGAAGTCGTCTGCAGCAAGATCGAACTTGAGCTTCGCAAGCATTCCCTGCTTCTCTGCATAATTCTTCAGCGTCCTTGTAAGACCCATCTTGAATCCCTGGAGGTGGGTACCGCCTTCGATGGTGTTGATATTGTTTACGTAAGAATATATCTTCTCGGTATAGCTTGTGTTGTACTGAAGGGCGATCTCGATAGGGATGATCTTGTCTGTCTCCAGATATACGGGAGCCTCGATCAGCTTCTCGGCGCCGCCGTCAAGATAGTCCACGAACTCACGGAGACCTTCCTTCGAATAGAATACATCGCTCCTGTAGTGGGATGTCTCGAGTTCATTTCCGTTCTCGTCCAAATCCTGCACCAGGGTCCTCTTGTCTGTCAGAGAGAGGTTGATGCCCTTGTTAAGGTATGCAAGCTCGCGAAGACGGGCCGCAAGAGTGTCGTACTTGTATACCTGGGTGACCTGGAAGATCTCGGGATCCGGATGGAAGGTAACGAATGTACCTGTATCCTCAGCCTCGCCTACAACCTCAACCGGCTTGTAAGGCTTACCCTTGGAATACTCCTGGACGAACACCTTCCCCTCACGATGAATCTCTGCCTTCAGATAGTCAGAAAGAGCGTTCACGCAGGATACACCGACACCGTGGAGACCGCCGGAAACCTTATAGCTGTCCTTGCTGAACTTACCGCCGGCATGGAGGACGGTCAGAACGACTTCGAGAGCCGAGCGGTTCTCCTTCTCGTGCATTCCGGTAGGGATGCCTCGTCCGTTATCTTTTACAGTGATGGAATTATCTTCATTGATAGTCACTTCGATGTGCGTACAGTAGCCCGCGAGCGCCTCATCAATACTGTTGTCAACCACCTCATATACAAGATGGTGCAAACCTCTTTCACCAACATCTCCGATATACATCGAAGGCCTCTTCCTTACGGCCTCAAGGCCTTCAAGAACCTGAATACTGTTCGCGGAGTACTGCTCCGCAGAAGTGTTATTGATTACTTCTTCACTCATATTTCAAATTACTTTTATTGTCTCATTCATTGTTAGAAAACAAACGGACAAATATAGTAATTTTTTCTGGGAAAACCTACAGATTCAGAGATATTCCGAGGGTGAAATATGGACCTTTCAAGGCAAATATGGACCTGCTGAAAACAGGCATGCCGAGGAGGTTTCCTCCACGAAGCCAGAATGACATGGCACCGCTGGTGACATACTCTGCAGAAAGTCTCAGGTCGGCATATCCGGGTATGACGAAAGTCCTTCCGCGGCATACTCGTTCAGAAGAGAACGAGCAGTCGATTCCGGCAAATATCCTTCTGTTATAGTTGTACTGGAAAGATACGTCACCTGTAAATGCTGCGGGCTTGAAATTGTCTGTAAGCGACATGAATGCGTCACCCCAGGCATCAAGATATGTAATGTTTGCATCCACCATGAACCTTTCGCTCCTCCATAGACCTTCAAACGTCACATTCCAGGATCTGTACGGAGCATAATCGACGCCTGTGACTCCGGCAAGCGGATTGGCGGAGTCCAGAACCGCGCTTGCATGGTCGGCATATCCAGCATAGAGATTCCAGCTGAAGCTCGAGCCTGCACGGCCCTCAAATCCGGCCTTTGCTGTCACTCTGTCAACGCAAATGCCCATATCCGTGCCATAGTAGAGCCCGAGAACATCGCTTCCGCCCTCTATGACATCAAGGAAAAAGCCTCTTTCAACCAGGTCTGAATATGAATTGACCTTATTGCCGCCTCCAGCGGACGCATAAAACATCAGAGCATCACGGACGATCGGGAAACGGACCTTGACATCAGGATAGACGATCTGCTCTTTAGCCTTGAATATAAAAAGACGGGATGTTGTGTCGCTTATGACCTTTGAGAATTTCAGACCCAGGTCTACATGAAGACGCCCCTTGTTCCACACGTAATGGGGAGAAACGGAGATGACCGAGGCGGACCCATTCCGCACGCCTGAATATCCGTCGTGCTCGAAATCCACCTCTACAAGCATCCTGCGCCCGTTCTTTTTAGAAGACATGGCGAACATGGCTTCCATATCCAGACCATTCTCATTGAGCCCTCTGTCGGAAGCGTAGCGATATGAAGCGTCCACCCCGTAGACAAGACCTTCTGCAGCATGCCTGTCCCTCGAACCTATCGAAAAGTCTGCGTCAAAAGCATTGTAATTCCTCGCAGCTTCTCCTGATTCAAAACGATGATTTCCATAATAGCCGGCCTTCATATCCATCGTCGACCTGCCCCAGTCATATCCGATGTTCACTCCGGCATCCGTCTTCATGAATCCGCTGCCAGGGAGACTCCTGAACGTCCTGTCCGCATCATCCAGCACGGCTACGTTTCCGAAATATGAACGATGGTCAGCATATACATCAAGACGGAGAGCATCTTTTCCAAGGTCAGGAGACCAGATGAAATCCACCTCAGGCCTGAGCTGATACCCGGCCCCTGCCCTCAGATAAAGTTTTCCCGGCCTGTCTGAAGCGACCGAAGGCTTCATGGACAGAAGATAAGGATTGAATTCATATGAACCCTTGTACGGTCTGTCGAAGACCGAGTAGTCGAAATCAAGGTCAAAACGCATCAGGGTGTCAGGCACCGACATCTCCAGCGACGGCTTATGGACTTCCATCAGCTTGCCCTCATATGCGCGGTCGACAATGACCGTAGGATCGAGATCCTGGGCCGACGCAGCATGACAAGCCGCAATCAAGGCAAGCACACTTAAGAAACTATATATATTCTTCATATCTTTCATTTAATTCTGTTCCGACATCATGGGCTCCATCTTCTCGAGACGCATGTTCACATCACGGATGACATCGTCATCGGCACGGTCAGGTTCATATCCGTCCCTGACACTCTCGAAGGTAGCCTTCGCCTGTTCGAATTCATCTCTCTCTGCAAACGAATCTCCCAGCACGATAAAGCTCTTCGCAAGCCAGTACGTCTGATCCGAAGCAGCATCGGCAAATGCATATACCTTTGTCTCTACATCCTCGAACGCACCTCGGTCATAGCTGTCCTGGATAAGCATGTATGCCGCCTCGGCGCCATATGGGTCGGACACATCCTTTGCAAGGCGAGCAAGGATCACAAAGGCTTCTTCTCTGCGGCTGGTAGCAAGGAAGGACTTGGCCTTGATGTAGTCCGCCTCCATCTTCTGTCTGCCGTCGGAACGGCTGTCAAAAAGAAGATGGTCGGCGCTTTCTATTGCCTTTGCCCATTCGTGCCCGCGATACGCAGACCTCATCATACCTGTCATGGCAACGAACTTGTTGTTCTCGAGCAGGGCGGAAGAGAATAGTGAAGAATAACCGCCGTAGGCCTCATCCCACTTCTCCAGTCTGAATGAAAGATCAGAGAAGTTGAGCATAGAGAGCTCTACGAAAGAGCCTTCGCCGCCATCTATCACCTTCCTGTACGAGTCGCACGCCTGTTCAAGCATACCGAGGTTCTTATACGACTCCGCCATATAGAAGTCAGCCTTGTAGACATATCGTCCGTCAGGATACTTGTCCTTATATGACTGGAGTGACACAAGGGCACGGTCATGGTTGGATGCGAGGAATATCCTTTCCGCCGAACCGAATATCATATCCTCCTTCTCATCCGCGGTCTTTGTCGCTCCCTTTCCGATGGTCTCGATATATGCGATATACTCTTCAGGCTCATCCTTTGTCTGATATATGGATTCGATGGCAGCAAGTGCATCCTCAGCATAACCTGACATCGGCATCTTCTCGACCACCGCCTTATAATAACCCAAGGCATCGTTGAACTGGGACTGGTTTCTTGAAATCGACCCCATCTCGATATATGCCTGAGCGACAAATGTGGTGTCCTTTACAGTCTGCGCAAGCTTGTTGAAGCACATGAACGCCTTGTCATCATCTTCACGGACGGCATATGTACGGCCAAGCTCGAAAAGAGCCTCCGGATAGAACTTTGCCGAAGGTGAAGCGTCCAGCACTCTTGAAAGAAGCTCTATCTTTCTCTCCGGATTCTGGGCAAGTCCGTGTGACAGGGCCGCCTGATAATACGGATATATGTCGTTGACATTGTAATAGCTCTTCAGGACACTGTCATATGCGGATGCTGCCGACGCGTAATCGGCGCGTATGAAATGACAGTCCGCGCGTCTTTCCATCGCGTCCTTCCTGTATTTCACCGACTCTTCGCCGAGATACTCAGAGAACCATTTTGCAGCAGCTGCATAGTTGTTTTCCTTGAAGTAGCAGTAGGCTATGTTGTAGGATATCTGATATGACTCCGCGCGGCCATAAAGCGCCGAAGTGTTGTAGAGATCGGAAAAGATCTCCCGGGCTTCCTTATACTGGTCGTTACGGTAGTAAGACTCGGCAAGCCAGAATCTTGTCAGCTGGTTAAGCCTGCTACCCTTTTCCGAATAATACGAAGCTACCTTCAGGCACGGGATGGCCTTCCTGTAAGAACCGCTGGAGATCAACTGGTTAGCCCTCAGATAATTGGCCTTCAGATAATTGTTCCTCATGTCATCATCCAGGTCATCTATCTTGTCATAGGCATTGATAGCACTTTCATAATCCCTGTCATGAAGGGCCGCAACAGCAATATAGCTGTTGATTCTGTCATTCCTGCGAAGGCTTGAATAGCGTTCAAGATAGTCCTGGAAGACAGATGTGTCGCTGTTTAGGTCAAATGCAAGCTTCGCCCAGTTGAAGAAGGCGTCCTCCGAAATATTGGCGTCATAAGACAAGGAGGAAGCATCCTTGAACGCCTCCATGGCGGCAACCTTGTTCTTTGTCTGGATGTATGAGTATCCCATGTGATAATCGGCAACCTGACCGATGGAATCACGCCTCTCGCCCATCATCGAATATGCATCGATGGCGCCTTTATAGTCCTCGACTGCATAGAGAACCGAGCCCTGGAAGAACCAGTCCGAGCGCGACTTCGGCTGTCCTCCTCCCTGGGTGTTGAGATCCAGATAGCGGCGGGCGTTATCCGCATCACCCGACACCAGCCAGGACTCCGAAATTATCCTGGCAAGATGCGGCTTGCGCTCATCAGACACAGCCACATACATGCTGTCGGCATTCTCTGTCACATACTTATGGTCTCCGAGCATGAAATGGCTCTCCATGATATAGTAGCAGGACGGCTGGGTGAAACGTCCGTCCTTCCTGGCCATCTCGAACCACTCTATGGCCTCAGGAAAGTTCCTCTGGACATAGTTTATGTATCCCAGCGCATATCGTGAAGGAGACGCATAATCCTGGGACGAACTCTTCTCCACCTCGGCAAAATTTGCCTTGGCCGATTCAAGGTCTCTGTTCTCAAGATCGCAGTACGCCTTGATGAACAGGAATTCCAGGCGCTGGTTCTTACGAAGATTCCTGACATTGATGTTTCCCAGCGCTTCACCAGCCCCCTTGAAATCATGGCTTTCGAAAAGATTCATCGCATGATGCCACCTGATCTGAGGGACATGAACAGAATGCGGATTGCGTCTTATGAAGGACTCCATGGCAGTCTCATAGCCGGGAGCGGCGGAGCGGACCTGACTGAGTACGGAAAAACCTTCCGGATCGGAAGATTCCGAGCCTTCCGCAATATCATCGAACACCGTACGCGAACGGCTGAACATCGAATTGTCATATAATCTGACGGCATCACGCATCTTCTGCGGTCCTTCGAAAGACATCAGAAGCAGAGCCGACAACATCAAAGAAAGAATTCTCATCCCTAAATACGTTTCTCTATATAATAATTTACAAATTTAACCATTTTCCACTATATTTGTGTGTTTATAATTCATTTTTTGTCATGGAAGAGAAGACTCCGATCATTTCATTCAGGAATGCAGACATAATCAACGGCGAGGCAACCGTAATATATGATTTCAACATGGATGTCTTTCCAGGAGATTTCGTATAC
This sequence comes from Bacteroidales bacterium, assembly GCA_017461285.1. Next base: position 16,257 of record JAFTYS010000144.1, read on the forward strand.
ATCGTGGGAAAGGTAGGAACCGGAAAGACCTCGATCATAAGGACCATCATAGCTGAAAACCCGCTTCACAAAGGCCAGGGAACAGCATGCGGATTCGAGCTTAAGGGCATCAGGGACAAGGACATACCTTACCTGAGGAGAAAGATGGGAGTCGTGTTCCAGGATTTCCAGCTGCTGATGGACAGAAGCGTGGAGGAGAACCTTCTCTTCGTGCTCAGGGCGACAGGATGGAAGGACGAGGAAAAGATGGGCAAGAGGATCACATCCGTTCTGCAGGCTGTAGGGATGGAGCTAAAGGCCCACAAGATGCCGCATCAGCTCTCCGGCGGAGAGCAGCAGCGCATCGCGATAGCGCGCTCGCTGCTGAACGACCCGCAGGTGATCATAGCCGACGAGCCGACAGGAAACCTCGACAACGAGACCGCTGACGGCATCATGAAGCTTCTGACAGGCATCAACCGGGAAAAGGGGACGGCCGTAGTGATGGTCACCCACAACAGGCAGATCTTCGAGAAATATCCGGGCAGGGTGATGGTCTGCAAGGACGAGACATGCTGCGAACAGATGCCTGATGAAGTCATTGACCTGGAACTGACCATATGATGAAAAACAGGGAACTATACGGAAGAGTTACGGAATGGTTCTCGGCAAACATGGAAGACGCCGAGACCGAGCTCCATTACGACACCCCTTTCCACCTGCTGATTGCCGTGATCCTTTCCGCGCAATGTACGGACAAGAGGGTGAACATGCACACCCCGCAGATATTCGCACGTTTTCCCGAGCCTTCAGACCTGGCTTCAGCATCGTTCGAAGAAGTCTTCGAACTTATCAAGTCCATCTCGTTTCCTAACAACAAGGCGAAGCACCTGATCGGCATGGCAGCCAGGCTCATCTCCGACTTCGGGGGCGAAGTCCCGTCGGAGCCAGACCTTCTCGAAACCCTTCCCGGAGTAGGCAGGAAGACCGCCAACGTGATAGCATCGGTAATATATGACAAGCCGGTGATAGCGGTCGACACCCATGTGTTCCGCGTGTCCAGACGCATAGGACTGTCTGACGGAACGACGGTAGAGGCTGTGGAGAAGGACCTTACGGAAGGATTCGCACCGGAGCTCAGGCCAAAGGCTCATCACTGGCTGATTCTCCACGGAAGATATGTCTGCACTGCAAGAAAGCCTAAATGTTCAGAGTGCGGGCTGCAAGATCTGTGCAGGGAATACCTTGCAAACAATGTCAGGATATGACCGGCACCCCTTTCACAAACCCTTTCAGATACGTTCCGCATCCTCTCGTAAGGAAGGCGGCACGCGAGGTCGTTGAAAAGCTCGACGCACTGATTTCAGAAGGAAAGGTGTCGGAAGATGTCGCAAAAGGATTCACAGACGGCAAGATGCTGGGAGTCCTGGTCTGCGAGGAAGGCAATCTTGCCGCATTTTCCGGAAGCGTAGGAGGACAAAGTACGGTGGAAGGATTTGTCCCGCCGATATTCGACCTTACCAGGCACGACGGATACTACAGAAAGCATGAGGCGGAGATATCCTGCATCAACGAGCAGATCCGACAGATGACTGCGTCCGAACTGGAGCCGGCCAGGGAGCAGCTGGCAGGCGCCCGCAAGAAGATGGAAGAAGAAATAGCAGCCCTGCGCGCCATGAAGCACGATACCGTAGCTGAGAGCCAGTTCAGGAATGCCGAGATCAAGAGGGCAAAGGACAGATGGAAGACAGAGATATCGCGTCTGGAATCCGGATTGAATGAGCTTCAGACCAGAATAAATACACTGAAGAAAGACCGCTCACGCAGATCAGACGAACTTCAAAGATGGATTTTCGGACAGTACATGGTCTGCAACGCAGAAGGAGACGAAGCATCGATTCTGGAAATATTCAATGAAAAAGGCATCATGCCGCCCGGGGGAACCGGAGACTGTGCGGCTCCGAAGCTTCTGAACCATGCATTCAGGCATGGGATGAAGCCGATAGCCATGGGAGAATTCTGGTACGGCAAGTCACCGTCGGCCGCAGTACGCACCCATGGACATTTCTATCCTTCATGCACATCGAAATGCGGCCCGCTGCTGAACTATATGCTCAGAGGGACTGCTGTCATAGGGTGGCATGTCCTTTCCATGTGTCCCCACCCTATGACAGATGACGACATACCGACTCCGCATATGGCGAAGGTGATATACGATGATGCAGATATCGTAGTGGTCTGCAAGCCCTCGGGCATGCCGTCGGTGCCGGGCCTTGACGGAAGAGAGTCCCTGCAGGAACTGCTGCAGAAAGAGCTGCAGACTCCGGTGATCGCCGTCCACAGGCTGGACATGGACACATCAGGAATCATAGTATTTGCAAAGAATCATCAGGCAGAGGCATGTCTTAAAAAACAGTTCGAAGACCATACCGTCAGAAAGACATACATGGCAAGGCTCTCCCCTGCCGGCCCATACGCGGCTGCAAGGCCGCTGCACGCCGGCGACAAAGGCAGGATCGAACTGACGCTGAGTCCGGACTATGACGAAAGACCTCGGCAGAAGGTCGACATCAGTCAAGGCAAGGCAGCCTTGACTGAATATGAAGTGCTGACAGTCAACGAAGACGGTACGGCAGACGTCCTCTTCCATCC
>JAFTYS010000145.1 GCA_017461285.1 Bacteroidales bacterium
ATGAACATCATTGATCCTCTTACTCTTGCAGGTGCTCTCGTTGGTTCTGCTCTACCAACTGAGCTATGACACCAGTTTTGTTCTTAGAACTCCCATTCTTTTCGTTTGGGATTGCAAAGGTAGGCATTTTTTCTTAACCTGCAAATTTTTCATCGATATTTTTCAAAAAATTAATATATTTACAAAAAATATATCGGAGAGGGCTTGGGCCTACATTTATTATGCGCAGATATATAGTAATAACATTTCTTGCAGTACTGCTGGCAGCAGCCTCAGTCGCATTATTAAGAAAAGGAAAGGGTATGGAAAACAATTCTGCATGGAATCCTGAAAGGCTTTCGGAGCTTTATGACCAGATGCTCGCAAACTACGAATCCGGAGAAATCTGGAAGAATATCCCTGGTGCAAAGGAGATATTGTCAATCATGAAGGATGTCGCCCCGGAAAGGGACGAGGAAATCAATCCTGCAGTCAGGATGCTCATATGCGAGAGGATAATCGCGGGAGACCTGATCGATGTCAGGGACACCCCTAGGCTATACCTCGAATATCTGGAGTACTGGATGGAATGCAGGGATATGCCTAAGACAGAGGACGATCTCAAGGACGTGAATCTGGAGGAGGACTTCCAGGAAACTGCGGATGAAATGTCGCAGAAGATAAGGATCATGCTTTCCGGAACGAAGGAGGCAAAGGCAGTCTGGGACGGTCTGGGCATGCTGAAGCATGATCCGGTGCAGCTTACGCCCGAATGGGAAGAGAACATCTATGAGATCGAGCTGGAATGCGAGCGAAGGCTCAAGGACGAGCCTAGAGGCATGGGATTCTGCCATGCATACTGGCATACAAAGAAGGCCGTTGCGGCAAGCTGCGGCATAGAGTGGATTTCTCCAAGCGGAATGAACCCTAGAGTCATGTTCGACTGAAAACATGTCTGAACCATCCTACATAAGCGTAATCATCCCGCTCAAGCTCGAGTGGGAGCCATGTTACCGCCTCCCGGACAACATTGATCCGGGAAGCGTCGTCATTGGCGACAGGGTAAAGGTCAGATTCGCCAACAAGCTGTATTCAGGGGTGGTAAGCGCGACGGAAATAAGGCCGGAAACAGACGCATCAAAGATCAAGGACATTGAAGAGATAGAGCATGGTCTGGAAAGGATCCTCCCGCAGGAAATAGAGCTTTGGAGAAAGGTTGCGGACTATTATCTATGCACGATCGGAGAAGTCTACAAGGCTGCATATCCGGTCGGAAAGATAAACCTGGAAGAAGCCCACGCGGCAGCAGTCGCAAAAGCGGCACAGAGAAAGGAGAAGGTCCTGGAGTCCATGCGTCAGAAGGTTGCACGCCTTGAAGAAAGGCTGTCGAAGAAAGACGCGCTGATCCAAAAGGCAAAGGACGGCACAAAGACAAAGGCAAAGCTTTCCGAAGATTCGGAAAGGATCAGGCATGAGATAGCGATCGCCCGCGAAGCGCTTGCGAAGGCGGAAGCATGCCAGGGCAGAGATGCAGATGTGCCGGCCGGAAGCATCAGCACAGACAAAATCGTCCTCAGCGATGCCCAGCAGAAGGCATACGACAGCATACAGGAAGGAATAAGGCAAGGTAAGCCGGTCCTCTTGCATGGGATAACAGGCTCCGGCAAGACGGAAATCTACATCAAGTCTGCAATGCATGCACTTTCAGACGGAAAGAACGTGCTGTATCTGGTTCCTGAAATAGCCTTGAGCCGCCAGCTCGAGGAGCGCCTTTACGAGCACTTCGGAGAAAGGCTGCTGGTGTTCCATTCGGCAGAGACCGCTGCAAGCAGAAGGAGTACTGCAGAGGCCGTACGCAACGGCAAGGGATATGTGGTCCTGGGAACGCGTTCTTCGGTCTTCCTTCCCCACCATGACCTGGGACTCATAATAGTGGATGAGGAACATGACAGTTCATACAAGCAGGACTCCCCTGCTCCAAGATACAACGGACGTGACACAGCCCTAATGATGTCCGCAATCCATAAATGCGGGATCATATCAGGTTCGGCGACACCTTCTCTAGAAGAGCAATACAACTGCGCCTGCGGCAGACACGTACTGGTGGAGCTCACGGAAAGATACCATGGGACGGATGATTCCGATATAGAGATAATCGACACAAAGGCAGAGAGGAAGAAGCGCGGAATGCGCGGAAACTTCTCGATCAAGCTGATAGAGCACATCAGAACGGCTCTGGCAGAAGGAGGCCAGGTGATGATCCTGCGCTCGAGAAGGGCATGGGCCCCCGCACTCCAGTGCGAAGAGTGCGGGCAGATGCCGAAATGTCCGCGGTGCAACGTGAGCATGAGCTTACACAAGAACGGAAGCAACGAGGTAATGGCATGCCACTACTGCGGTCATAGCCAGACGTTTACAGGAAAGTGCGAAAAATGCGGCGGCAGTCTGAAAAGCCTCGGCGCCGGCACCCAGAAGATAGAGGAAGAAGCTGCAACCCTATTTCCGGAAGCACGCATCGCCAGACTCGACAGCGACACTGCACAGAACAGGTCATATGAGACCAGGACCATCAGCGAATTCAGCAAGGGCCATATCGACATCCTCATAGGAACGCAGATTCTGACAAAGGGATTCGACTTCGAAGGTCTGAGTCTCGTTGCCGTAATTGCCGCTGACGCTTTCCTCGGCCTCCAGGACTTCCGCGCAGACGAAAAGGCGCTGCAGGTTCTGGAGCAGTTCCGCGGAAGGTGCGGAAGAAGGGACAGGAAAGGGCTGTTCGTCATTCAGACATCACAGCCTGACCATCCTGTGTATCGGATGGTCGGTTCCCAGCAGGCCGGACTGAAGTCCGTCGGCCTGCTGGAGGAAAGAAAAGACTTCAACTTTCCTCCATATACCCGAATCATCGAACTCGCCTTCAGGGATGAAAACGAAGGCAGGGCACATGTGCTCTCGCAAGCGCTGGCAAACTGCCTGAGAGATTCATTCGACATCACTGGGCCATACGCCCCGACGGTCGACAGGATTGCCGGCCAGCACATAAGGATAATCAGGATAAGCCTGAAGAAAGACAGGAACCTGTCTTCAAACAAGAAGGCGCTCATCAGAACGATCCGCGAGTTCGAGAAGGAGCGCAGGTACGAGGGCCATATCACCGTCAACGTCGATCCGGCATGATAACGTTTATCTGACGTGGCATGACAGACATCCTCACAGGAGCACGGCCGACAACCTCTCCGTCCACTTCAACCGGCTCGGCATCAGCCTCACCTTCAGGCAGGATCAGGACCTCGCGGCATTTAGCGAGGGTCAGCACGCTGACCTTGTGGAAAGTTCCGGTAAAGAGCTTCGGAACCTCCTTGGCTATGACCCACATCGGGATATCAGGAATGACAGTAACGTCCAGAAGGCCGTCGCCTAGCTCGGCCAGCGGAGTCTGCCGCATTCCGCCTCCGGAATATTTGCCGACTCCGAATGCTATGGAAAGATATTTCCCGGAGAACACTTCGCTGCCATCACATACTATCCGCGCACGGACAGGTATGCGGTGTCTGATACAGTAAAGCAAAGCACTCACATACAGCTGCTTGCCTCTTCTGCCCTGCTCTTTCTTGCGGTTCACGATCTCGCATACGCGGGCATCAAGACCGACACCGCCGACATTGGCCATATATGAAACCGTAACAGGTTCGGAATCCATCGAAGAAGGGTCAAGGATCTCGACGCGGACCACATCCTGCAGGCCGGTCCTGCCTTCGGCAATGGAATTCACCGCACCTTGTATGTCCCTCGGAACTCCGGTAGACTTGACCCAGTCGTTGCCGGAACCGACAGGAAGGACCCCCAGTGTAAATTCTGAAATATCGTGGCCATCAGAAGAATACACAAAATCAGCAATACCGTTAAGAACGTCATGGACGGTTCCGTCTCCGCCCACGGCAATGAACTTACGGTATCCCTTGGCACATGCCTTCCGGCTTATGGCGATGGCATTGTCCTCACCGCCTGTGAACATGGCCTTATATCTGACTCCTGCGTCTTCAAGCATGACAGCAGCCTTCTTCCATACTGAACCGGCCTTGCGCGACGCCGCAAAGACATTCACGACCACCAGCCACACATCGTTTCTCACCTGTTCTTTCATACCTCAAGAATTTATCAACAAATGTAGCAAATTAACTCATTGTCTGAAATAAATTTCGTAATTTTGCAAGGATTATGTCCTAATGAAAAACAGTATGGGAAAAGTAATAGCAATAGCAAATCAGAAAGGTGGAGTCGGCAAGACTACCACAGCGATAAACCTGGCCGCATCGCTTGCCGTCCTTGAGAAGAAGGTGCTCATCATAGACGCCGATCCTCAGGCAAACACGACCTCCGGCCTCAACTTTTCTCCGGACAACGACCAGAAGAGGACTCTTTACGAAGTCCTCATCGGTGCCATCGACATCAGAGATACTCTGATCCAGACAGAGATAGCGAACCTCCACATGATTCCTTCACATATCAATCTTGTAGGAGCGGAAATCGAGATGCTGGGAGACGAGAACAGGGAGTCGGTCCTCAAGAATGCTCTTGCACCTTTGAAGAACGAATACGACTATGTCATCATCGACTGCTCCCCTTCCCTGGGCCTCATCACAGTGAACTCACTCACAGCGGCAGACTCGATAATAATTCCGGTACAGCCCGAATTCTTTGCCCTCGAAGGTCTAGGCAAGCTTCTGCAGACCATCAGGCTCGTTCAGGGCAAACCGAACCCTGACCTTACTATAGAAGGATTCCTCGTCACGATGTTCGACGGCAGGACAAAGGTTCACAATCAGGTTCTCGGTGAACTGCGTGAACATTTCGGAGACATGGTGTTCAACACCATCATTCAGCGAAACATCAGACTCAGTGAAGCGCCGTCGCATGGAAAGCCGATCATTCTTTATGACGTGATATGCAACGGTACGACAAACTATCTGAACCTCGCAAAGGAAGTACTTGAAAAGAACAGTTAACAGGATCAAGATGAGCAAACAGCAGAGAGGACTGGGAAAAGGACTGGGAGCATTACTCGGAGGGGATGCAGACCTCAGCCAGATAAGAAAGCCGGTAGGCTATGTGAATAAGGAAGTTGTAGGTACGGACAGCACTCCGCAGCAGAGCACTGCCGACATCCTGCGCATCCCTATGGACATGATAGAGCCTAACCCGTTCCAGCCGCGAATGACCTTCGGTCAGGAAGCGCTCGAGGAACTGGCGGAATCCATCAGGACTCTGGGCCTGATACAGCCGATAACCGTAAGGCGCAAGGCTGACGGACGCTACCAGATCATCAGCGGAGAGAGAAGGTTCAGGGCATGCCAGCTTGCAGGCATGGACATGATTCCTGCATACATCAGGGACACCAATGACCAGGGCATGCTGGAGATGGCCATTGTGGAGAACATCCAGAGGGAGGACCTTGACCCGATAGAAGTGGCGATGAGCTACCAGAGACTCATCGAGGAGTGCAGCCTCACCCAGGAGCAGATGGCAGTAAGAGTGGGCAAGAAAAGGGCTTCTGTAACGAACTACCTCCGCCTTCTCAAACTTCCGGCAAAGATACAGCATGACCTCAAGGTAGGGCTTCTCAGCGTAGGCCACGCTAAGGTACTGCTTGGAGTGGACGACATACGCCTCCAGGAATATCTCTGCGACCTCGTCATCAAGGACGACATGTCTGTAAGGCAGCTTGAGGAGAAGATCAGAAAGATGTCGGAGCCGAAGAAGAAGACGGAAGACCCGGGACAGGAGCTTCCTGAAGAATATTTCAAGGTTCTTGAAATCGTAGGCAGATATTTTGAAAACAACATAAGCCTGAAGAGAAGCGGAGCAGGAAAGGGATCGATGACCATCCATTTCAATTCCGACGAAGAGATCAGAAAGTTCCTCAAGGCAATAGAGAAATGCACAGAAGAATAAGGATATACATACTTGCATTCATAGTCTTCCTCACTGGTTTTGCCATAGATGGCAACGCACAGTTCAAGGAGGAGGCATTCCAGCAGACCTACAATGAGAAGGGCGATTCAACCGCTGTGGCAGACACAGCGGACAAGCTGTTCTCGTTCAAGGAGTGGGGACGCGGTCTTGCCCACAAGCAGAAGATCGAAGTCGGAACCATGTTCATGGGTTCGGTCTTCGCTCCGGGAACCGCCCAGATCTACAACAAGGACTACTGGAAGCTGCCGATCGTCTACGGAGGAATAGGTTCGCTGGCAGGAACAGGAGGATACTATCTCCACAGATACAACAAGTCCGGAAACCTGAGCGACAAGCAGACAGGAACATGGCTCCTAGCGGGTGCTGGACTTGTATACTGGGGGTCGCTGATGGACGGAGTCATAAGCTACGAAAGCGACATCGAACCGCTGCCGGGAAGGGCCACCCTCTACTCAGCCCTCCTGCCCGGCATGGGACAGATATACAACGGCGAGCTTTTCAAGCTTCCGATATATTGGGGAGGACTTCTGATTTCATCCCACCTTCTTGTAAAATACAACACCAACTACAAGAGGTTCAAGAGGATACATAATCAGGCGACCAGCACGGATCCGGAAGTCAGCGGTAATGTCCCGATCAGCGGAGAAACCGCCAAATGGTACAGAGACGTATACCGACGCTACAGGGACTACTCAATAGTAGCAACAGTACTGGTCTACGTCCTTCAGATCATTGATGCCAATGTATTTGCATACATGCATGATTTCGAAGTAACGGACGACATTTCGATGAATATTGAACCGGCGCTCATATCGCCGTATAATGAATACGCAATGCACACAGGACCGATAAGCCCTATGAACAATGCAGTAGGCATGAGGGTCGGCATCAGATTCTGACACTAAAGAAATTGAATATATAATGAACATAAAGAGAATTATTGCAGTCGCCCTCGCGGCTGCTTTTGCAGTTACAGCAGGTGCTGAAGAGAACAAGGCAGACAAGAAGATCAGACTTAACCTGGAAAGGATTCAGACTGGAAAGAAGAAAAGTCTGAAGAAGGAGAACGCACAGCTCAGGGCAGAGCTGGATTCATTGAGGATGGAAGTGGAGAAATACCGTGAAGAGCTTGCCTACACCGACAGCCTGACCGGCGAGATGCTGGACATGTACGAAGAGAACGAGTTCAAGGGAACGTCAGGACTCGCGCCGGAAGACTATACGGCCGAGATTTCCGACAGTCTTCTCAACATCTGGTATGTCCATAACCAGGTGAATTCCGACGACATCAGCGAATATGACATGGATTCCATAAGATTCCAGTCGAATGTCCCTGACGAGGTGTACATCGAGAGGATAAAGCAGATGAATTCGTTCATCACCCTCCCCTACAACGACATCGTCAAGAACTACATCATCATGTACTCCGAGAAGATGCCGACCAAAATGGCTAACATGCTCGGACTCTGCAGATACTACATGCCTATCTTTGAGGAGATCCTGAACAGGTATGACATGCCTGAGGAACTGAAGGCTATGGCCATAATCGAGTCTGCATTGAACCCTAGGGCCGTTTCAAGGGTAGGAGCAAAGGGTATGTGGCAGTTCATGTATTCTACCGCAAAGATGTACGACCTCCATATCGACTCATTCGTCGACGAAAGGCTCGATCCGGTAAAGTCAGCGGAAGCTGCAGCACAGTACATGAAGGACGCATATGAGATCTTCGGAGACTGGAACCTCGCCATCGCGTCATACAACTGCGGAGCAGGCAACGTGAACAAGGCGATCCGCAGAAGCGGAGGCAGCAGGGCGTTCTGGGACATCTACCCATATCTCCCAAGAGAGACCCGAGGCTATGTACCAGCATTTGTCGGAGCATTATACACCTTGAACTATTACAAGGAGCACGGCATTAAGCCGGAGACTGTGGAGATTCCGGCACATGTCGATACATTCAGGATCAACAAGATGCTCCACCTCAGGCAGGTAAGCGACCTTACAGGCGCCCCAATCGATGAACTGAAGAATCTTAACCCTCAGTACAGCCACGAGATCATACCGGGAAATTCACGCGAATACATCCTCAGGATACCTTATAACTATTCGAATGCATTCATAGACAACGAGGACTCCATCTATGTCCACAAGGCTGACGTTTACTTCAACCCTGTAACCATCAAGAAGATAAAGGACGGCGGTGACGGAGAGCGCATAGTATATAAGGTCAAGAGCGGAGACTATCTTGGAAAGATCGCCAGCAGACACAGATGCACCGTGGCACAGATCAAGAGATGGAACAATCTTACAAACAACAACATACGCGTAGGACAAAGGCTTGTGATATACAGAGGAGGTCATGCGCCGGCATCTTCTGCTTCATCATCATCGGCTTCTACATCGGAGACAACAAAGAGTACGCCCGCTCCTGCAAATGCCGCCACTTACATAGTGAAGAGCGGAGATGTGCTTGGCAAGATTGCCGAGAGACACGGCTGCACCGTCGCACAGCTCAAAGCCTGGAACAATCTTACAAGCAACAACATACGCGTAGGACAGAAACTCGTAGTATCCGCAGCTGCGCAGAAGCCGTCACCGGCTCCGTCTCAAAGCGGTGAATATACGACCTACACCGTCAAGAGCGGAGACTCCTTCTACAGCATCGCCCAGAAGTACCCTGGTGTCAGCGCTCAGAACATCATGGACTTCAACGGATTGACCAGTTCGAAGATCAAACCTGGAATGACCATAAAGATTCCTAAGAAATAGTATCAGAACGAGAATACGCACTGAAGCTTAAGCCCGGCCTTGCCGGGCTTTTCCTTTTGCCCGTAAGTGAATGAGCCGTTGAAATACAGACGTCCCCATCCGGAAAAGCGCCATGACAACATGAATGATGTATTCATGCCCCGCCCGTAAAAGGCAGGAACAGAGAAACTGCCCGGGGCGTCACGTTCATACGCATAGATCCGGTCATCCCAATTGTCTATGGCGAAACCCAGCTGACGGACATACACAGCAATGCTGTCGACTTTGTATCCGCCCTCCAGATAGCCTAGAAATCCGGTTGACACATAATTCATCATATTCATACGGCCAGACACGGTAAATCCTTGGGAAGACCAGAGAATATCTGTACGGACATCGGTCTTGAAAGGCTGTCCCCATGTCCTTATCCTCTCGGATATCCTGAACTTCAGAAGCCAGGCTTCAGAAAGGCGGAGTTCGCCATCAGCCATGATCCTGACATGGATGCTCTCACGCGAATCTTCCTTGCTGACAGGAAGATATGCCGAATCTACAGACAGACTGCCCGACAATGGTCCCGATCTTGGGGAATAATCACAGCTCATGGAAGCCCCATATTCATTGGCACATTTGCTGACACTCCGAGGGGCGGCACTGCGTGAAGGATTGAATGAGTCCGGATAATATCTTAAATGTACGGCAAGCCTGATATCCTCTCCGACAGGACTTATCATCCCGAACAGCACGGCAGGCGCCATGTTGACCCAGTCAAAGGCAACTTCCGAAAACATGTCGGTCCCTTTCAGACAGACTGCGATGTCAGCAGAGGTCTTCATATCCGGAATATATCCTGGCAGCAGTTCTGTGGCCGGACTGAATTCCATGTAGTGGGTCATAGACATCGACATGTTCCTGCCATACCACGCAAGATTCACAGCCGGAAGAAAAGGCTGCCTCTCAAATCCTTTC
>JAFTYS010000146.1 GCA_017461285.1 Bacteroidales bacterium
AGCTCTTCATAAAGCCTGTTATTGCGGCTCTGTGAAGGAGCCGGAGCGGGATAATACTCATCGATGCTGAAGATCTCCACATTGGCGAAAGAGACATCGCCCGCCTTATGGCGTCTCACCAGTTCCCCGTACAATGTGACAGGAGAGGTTCCTGTAGTCAGTCCGAGCCTGAAAGTGCCATAGCTGCTGTTGATGGCATCAATGATCACATTGGCAAGGTCCGCACTGGCAATTTCCTCATCTTCAAATATTTGCGCAGGAATCCTCTCATAGCTGTGAAGGATTCCTTTAGGAAGACCGGTCTCTATCAGGCCGCCATCCTTAGGCAAGGAGAATTTCTTCATTGTTATTTAAAAATTTTTATTATCGACAAAGGTATAAATAAATTTTATTTATAACAATAAAGGCCTATGTTTCTATAGTGTTACTCCTGACTTGAAGATCGCGATCTCGCTGTAGCCTGACTTTTCGTTGTTGGTGTGCTCTCCTGAAGCGACGCCCAGCACGAAGTCTATGAATGCCTGGTCTACTTCCTCGACAGGTGTGCCGTCCACGATTGTTCCTGCGTTGAAGTCGATCCAAAGCGGTTTGTTTGCTGCCAGAGTGCTGTTGGTGGATATCTTGGCAGTCGGCACGAATGTTCCGAACGGAGTGCCGCGTCCTGTGGTGAAGAGGACTATCTGGCAGCCTGACGCCGCGAGGGCTGTCGAAGCCACAAGGTCATTGCCAGGCGCGCTGAGCAGGTTGAGTCCCTTGGTCTTGAGACGGTCTCCATAGAGGAGCACATCGCGAACGATGGAGTTTCCAGACTTCTGCGTACATCCGAGAGATTTCTCCTCGAGAGTTGAAATACCTCCGGCCTTGTTGCCCGGAGAAGGATTCTCATAGACCGGCTGATCGTTCTTCATGAAATATGCCTTGAAGTCATTGATCAGATGCACAGTCTTGTCGAAGGTCGCCTCGTCCTGACAACGTGACATGAGGATAGTCTCCGCTCCGAACATCTCAGGAACCTCGGTAAGGACTGTAGTACCTCCCTGGGCTACGATCCAGTCAGAGAAACGGCCGAGAAGAGGGTTAGCCGTAATGCCCGAGAATCCGTCAGAGCCTCCGCACTTGAGGCCTACCTTCAGCTCGCTTACAGGAATATCCTCCCTTCTGTCATCCTTTGCAGCCTCAGCAATCTCGCGAAGCAGACCCAGACCGAACTCCACCTCATCACCCTGGATCTTCTGCGACTCCATGAACTTCATGCGGGTTTCATCGACCTCGCCGACAAGCTCGCGGAAAGCGCCGAGCTGGTTGTTTTCACAACCGAGGGCCACCACAAGCACACCTGCGGCATTAGGATGATGAACCATGTCCGCAAGTATCTTCCTTGTGTTCTCATGGTCTCCGCCGAGCTGCGAACATCCGTAGTTATGAGGGAAGGCTCTCACCTTCTCTATGCCCGGGTATGCTGCAAGCTCTGATTCGAACTTTTTCTGGATGTTCTGCACCACTCCATTCAAACATCCCACTGTCGGGATGATCCAGAGCTCGTTACGGATGCCGGCACGGCCGTCCGCACGGCGATAGCCCTTGAATGTAGCCTTGGTCTGCGCAGGAGCTATTTCGGTCAAATCAGGCTGGTACGTATACTCAAGCAGTCCCTCGAGATTAGTCTTCAGGACTGAATGGTCTATGAGTCCTCCCTGCGGAACAGCCTGCAGAAGATGTCCTATAGGGAATCCGTACTTCACGACATCCTCGCCTTCGGCCATAGCCTTCAGGGCCACCTTATGGCCGGCTGGAATCCTGGTCAGGGTCGTTATGGATACGCCATCGATGTCGAAGCCACATCCGGCCTCGACATCGTTTATTGCCACGGCCACATTGTCAGCCGGGTTTATCTTTATGAATTCTGCCATAGCATTGTCATTTCGAGCTTGTCGAGAAATCTAGTCGATTACTGTACGTACAGCAGCGCGCATTCCCTCATTCTGTATAAGCTCAAGGTCTGCAACCACAAGGTCTGTAAGGCCCGGTATCTCATTGAGGTTCTCGCCCCAGATGAACTCTGCCGCAAGCACGCCTTCGGCAACCTTGCGGATATCACCTGTTGCCCAGAGGTCCTTGAGAAGAGCCATGATTGCCGCATCGTCGTTAGGAACGATCTCGACATCTCCCCTCTTGCCGCCCTTATAATATGTGATTATGGCAGCGAGACCGAGAACGAGGCCCTTTGGAA
>JAFTYS010000147.1 GCA_017461285.1 Bacteroidales bacterium
AACTTGTGTATTATGAGGTCTTTCCTTCCATTGAACAGGCTATTGCAAGAGAAAAGCAGATAAAGCATTTCAAACGCGAGTGGAAGAACCAGTTGGTGGAGAAGGTTAATCCTGAATGGACTGATATTTCCGGGGAGATTGTGCTTGATCCGGCTGTGGTGTGAGATCCCCGGTAGGAGCTGGGGATGACGGGGATGGCCGATCAGGTCGGCCATGACGGTGAAGTGATCGGGCCATGACGGGGAAACCCCTATAAAAAACCAAACCCGATAGCTTGACGAATCAGAGGCTACCGGGAATACCGACGCAAATATAGGCACTTTCACAATAATATGCAAATATTCACTCGTATTTTTATTTATTGTAATAACTTGTCTATCTGATCACAAGCATTACTGATATGCCCCAATCCATACAAAAGTGATGCCCCATCGATTCCCATCCACCCGAATAGCGTCATGATGCGGTTATATCTGTTCTTGGCGTAGGAAGTGTCAATGCAGACTGGATTTCCAAAGCATATTGGCTCATGGTGAGCAATTCTGTTTCTGAGATTGTTAATGTAGTCCAGTTCTCCGAAAACATATGTATTATCGTACCTATGCTGCTTTGTTGATTTAGGTTTATTTGGAAACGCCTTCAATAGTACTTGGCCAGTTAGCAGATATTGGATATTTGAGAACATATACTTCCATACTCCAAAACCGACTTCTGATAAGAGTTTTGTATGAGAATAATTATGGTGTTTGACAAGATCGTAGTATTCTTTCTCAATAATCTTCTTAGTGTTCTCGGCTCTCTTATCGCTATATAATGCACCACCTGGCAATATGAAATCACGAAGCCAGTCGTTTCCCCATCTTGCTTTCATCACTTTGTCTATCCGGTTTCTGAGAGCCACTTCAAAGCAACTGACTACGACAAACATTTCTTGCGACAGGCGAAGATTATAACGATATAATGTCATTGCCTTCGCTGTATTTCCTCCACACGCGACATTGTATTTCCTCATTCGCTCCGGAGATATGATACTTTCAAATTCCGTGTATTTCATATCTTTTCGTTTTTACTGGTTGCAAATATAATTGTTTACGATGATTTAGGCATTGTTGTCTTCAAGATATTTCAGCAGCTAGTCGGCGAGGTCGATGTGGGCTGCTCGATCCTCCGGGGTGGCGTTCTTTTCGAGGAGGTCGCTGACTTTGAGGTCGAGGTGTGGGAAGTCGGCGGTGAGGCGGAACCAGTCGTGGTAGCATCTATGTCGGGAAAGACTATGATTTTGCGGCCTTTGAGAACTGCAAGACGGCTGTTGAATTGGGACTTGCCTCCGGTGGCGAGCCATAGGTTTTTGGGCATTAGGGCGGCGCAGATGATGGCGGTCTTTTCGGATTCTACGAGGGCGACTGTTGGAGCCGGGGATGACGGGGATGGCCGATCAGGTCGGCCATGACGGAATTGATCGGGGATGACGGTGGAGAT
Organism: Bacteroidales bacterium; assembly: GCA_017461285.1. The sequence goes on from JAFTYS010000147.1 coordinate 1,480, forward strand.
GGCCGGTCGGGTGAGATCCCCGGTCAAGCCGGGGATGACGTGGACCGACCGTCATTGCCGGCTTGACCGGCAATCTCAAAATGACTAACTTCAATTTTGCCACGAAGCGCAGATAGGGTCTTTATTTTGCGCATCGTGGCAAATTTGAGCCGCTTTTCCTGCTTTTGCAGCCACGAAGCGCAAATTCCTGCCAAATTATGCGTTTCGTGGCAGCGCTCAGCGCTTATATAGTATCGGGCAGTGGCGGCCAATCGCTATCTGCATGTATTTGGTCGGATGCATACACAGTCCGCAAAGATAGTGTTGATTCCGCTCATCCGTCCTGAGGACCTGAGGACTTGAGAATACCTGTTCATAAGACAGGTACTATACGGCGAGATTGTTTCATATTTGAGGAGAATTGAGTATATTTGTAGGTTGAATATACTTTCTGGAAAATGAATAGGTTACAGCGATACAAGGTGGCTGGACATGTGTTCGGGATTGAGATGGATGCGGATTCTGCATTGTGGCAGATGATGGAGGAGCCGTACGGACCGTTTGAGACGGCGGAAGACGGTCTTCTTTTCTGCGTGCGTCTCAATGCGGCGGTAGCAAGACCGGAAACTGCGGTCCAGGTATATTCCAACGAGGATTCTGTAGAACCGGGATTTATAGCTCTTGGCGTATGGAGGGATGAATGCGGCCATTATTTCGAGTTCACGCAGCCGGGATCAGACTGCGTCAACGGATGTCTGTATATAGATAATGGCCTTAAGGATGCAAGCCTCTCTCTTGAAGGAGACGGAATGAGGAGATGGCTGACCTTCAACACCGCCGTAAACTTCTGCTTCCTTCTTTCGACCGCCTGCCGCCAGACTGTCCTGACCCATGCTTCATGCGTCAGCTATAAGGGAAAGTCATATATGTTCCTTGGCAAGAGCGGCACCGGCAAGAGCACCCACAGCCGTATGTGGCTGTCGGCTCTGGAAGGAGTGGAACTGATGAATGACGACCATCCTGTAGTACGCGTCGGCGATGACGGAAGTGTCGTTGCGTATGGGTCGCCATGGAGCGGAAAGACCAGATGCTACAAGAATGTGGAGGCCCCTGTCGGCGGAATAATCCGTATATCCAGGGCTCCATACAACAAGGCCCGCCGGCTGTCGCTCATCGAGTCATACGGCTCGCTGATGACCAGCTGCAGCGGAATGACATGGGAGAAGGAACTGGCTGACGGTCGCGACCGGACCATCCAGGCGATCATCGGCAAGGTGCCTTGCTGGGTGATGGAGTGTCTGCCTGATGAAGATGCGGCGCGTGTGTGCTGCGAATCTGTTTCAAAGTAATATGATGAAGACCAGGACTATACCTAACGAAGAACTGATACCGGAATTCGGAAGGCTCGTGCAGGAAGGGAATGAAGTTGTCTTCAGGCCCAAGGGTATGAGCATGCTTCCGTTCATTCGTGGCGGGAAGGACAGCGTGGCGCTCGTGAAGGCCGAAGGTCTGAAGGTCGGCGACATTGTCCTCGCCAAGGTAAGAGGAGGGGCATTCGTCCTTCATCGTATAGACAGCATGGTTGATGACGCGATTGTCCTCATGGGAGACGGCAATCTGGCAGGAAAGGAAAGGTGCACTGCAGATGATGTACTGGCTGTCGCTGCAAGGATATTGAAAGATAACAGGGAAATAGACTGCCGGTCGGCCTGGCATAAGAGACGGGCCATGCTTTGGAAAAGGCTTCTGCCTGTGAGGCGTTATCTGCTGGCAATATACCGAAGGATTTATTTGTAAAAGATATGAAGATCGTAGAAGGATTCAGACTGCGCGATGTTATGGGACAGGCGACAGTCATCGGAGAAGGAGTCAATCAGGTAAACTTCAACAAACTGATTACCTTGAACGCATCCGCTGCCTTTCTTTGGAGGCAGGTTGAAGGCAAGGAGTTCGATGTGGAAACGTTGAAGGACCTTCTTGTAAGCGAATACGGAATAGATGCCCAGCTTGCTGAAAAGGATGCTGAGGCTATAGCGAATAAGTGGGTCGAGGCTGGCATCGTGAGGTGATGAAAGCTTCTCAGGACATACTTCTTTCTCTGGTAAGGAATGCCTTGTGGGGCACTCCATGTGATATGGCGTCCAGACCTGACTGGGACAAGGTCCTCTACCTTGCCCGTCAGCAGACTGTCACGGGACTTGTCGCAGAAGCCGTTCCCGGACTTCCTGAAGAGTTCCAGCCTGACGCAGGACAGAAGCTTAAAATTCATTCTGCGGCCATGGGCATATATCGGTCTCACGCCCTTCTTAATGGCAAGCTAGCTCAGGTGAGGAAACTGATGGATTCGGCCGATATCCGTTCCGTTCTGTTCAAAGGTCAGGGCGTTGCTCTGAATTATCCGAATCCGCTGAGCCGTCAGTGCGGAGATATAGATCTTTATGTAGGAGAGAATAATTTCCTCAAAGGAATGGATCTTCTCGAACCTGGTGTGGAGCATGATGTGGATGTGTATAAGGACATGAAGCATTTCACCATTGATTCTGATGGTGTTCATGTGGAACTGCACAGGATTGCCGAGATGCTTCCAGGGAGAAAGGCTGACAGGGAGTTCCAGAAATGGACCGTTGAAGAACTTATGGGGCCGGACGTGCGTTCAGTCATGATAGGCGGGTGCGAAGTTGATCTGCCGCCGGTGGATTTTGATACGCTGTATATAATGAACCATGCATGGCACCATTTCATCAACGGGGGAATCGGATTGAGGCAGCTTTGCGACTGGACGATGTACCTGCACAGATTCCATGACCGTATAGATGTCGCCAGACTTGAATCCAATCTGAAACGTTTCAGACTTACCAGAGCATGGCAGGTCATGTCTTGTTTCTGTGTTAAGTATCTGGGCCTTCCGGCCCGAGAGTGTCCGCTTCATAGCGGCCGGTACGGCCGCGAAGCGGACAAGATGCTCGAACTGGTTTTCAGCGAAGGCAATTTCGGAAAGTTTTCTTCTGCAAGGAAGTCTCCGAGGCCGGCAGGCCATTTTGCCGGCAAGTTCCACTCATTCATGGTCACGAACCGCAGATTGATACATGTTCTACCTGTTGCACCAGGGGACGTGATCCGTTCATGGGTGTGGTATTTCATAAGAGGAATGAAGAATGTCAACAAACGCATAAAGTGAAGACTGTCAATTGCATAAAATGGCTTTGGCGCGCATCTGAAGGTGTGCGTGGGAAGATTGCAGTCTCTTCGTTCATCGGATTGCTCCATGTCGCTGCTTCGATGACTTTCGTATGGGTGTGCAAGCAGCTGATCGATGCTGCAACATCAGGCGACGGCAGCAGCCTGCCTCTATATATCGGCGTCATGGTGGCCTGCATGCTGGTTCAGATAGTTCTTACCGCCATCGAGCGGAGGGTGCTGAACCTCAGCGACGTGGTTCTGAAGAACGGACTTCGCCACAGGCTCTTCTGCCGGCTTATGGAAAGCCGGTGGGACGGGAAGGAAGCTTTCCATACCGGCGATACGCTGAACCGCGTGATGGAGGATGTCAGGGTGGTGGCAGAGTCGCTGACCAAATCGGTGCCGGCGGTCATTACCGCTGCTGTCCAGTTCATCGCAGCCTTCAGTTTCCTCTTCATTCTTGAGCCGGGCCTGGCCTGGACCATCCCATGCATCTTGCTGCTCATGCTTCTTTTGAGCCGCATATACATCAGGAAGATGCGTAAACTGACAAAGGACATAAGAACGAAAGAGAGCGACATGCAGTCCCTGATGCAGGAAAGCCTCCAGCACAGGCTTGTAATACATACTCTGGAACAGACTCCTTATGTCAGCGATTCTCTGGCCGACAAGCAGGACGACCTGCTTGAGCGTGTCATGGATAAGACGGTGTACAATATTTATACAAGAGGATTCATACAGTTCGGATTTTCAGCTGGTTACGCTGCTGCTTTCCTTTGGGGAGTGTTCGGAATCATGAACGGCTCCGCCACTTTTGGAATGATGACCGCATTTCTCCAGCTGGTCGGGCAGATCCAGCGTCCGATCATGAATCTTTCGAACCAGCTCTCTCCGCTGATAAACAGCATCACTTCTGCAGAAAGGCTTGACGAGATCGACACCCTTCCATCCGAAGACAAAGGTCCGCAGGTAAAGCTCGGCTCAAATGTGGGAGTCCGTTTCGAAGGTGTCTCATATGCCTATCCGGACAGTGAAAGAACGATTCTGGACGGTTTTTCGTATGATTTCAAGCCCGGTACGACGACTGCTCTGACAGGTCAGACAGGTATCGGCAAGAGCACGGTCATGAGGCTTGTCCTGGCCCTGCTGAGTCCGGATAAAGGAAAGATAACGATGTATGATGGTGAACGGACTGTGGAAGCATCTCCATCGACACGATGCAATGTCGTATACGTTCCTCAAGGCAATACCCTGATGAGCGGGACTGTAAGGGATAATCTTCTTCTGGGCAATCCGTCAGCCACGGACGATCAGCTGAAAGCGGCTCTGTATAATGCAGTTGCCGAGTTTGTATATGATCTTCCGGACGGGCTGGATACATATTGCGGCGAGAAAGGCGCCGGCTTGAGTGAGGGCCAGGCCCAGAGGGTCTGCATAGCACGTTCGCTCCTCAAGGAGGGGAGCGTCCTGCTTCTGGACGAGCCGACCTCTGCCCTCGACCCGCAGACCGAAGAAGAGCTTATCGGCCGCCTAAAGCGAAGCATGAGCGGCCGTACTGTCATCGTCGTAACCCACAGAGACCTGACCATCAGGCTATGTGACGATCAGATTCCTCTTTCCCTGCATATGGATTCGTAAGCCTGTGAGACGGCCTTGAATTTTTCTTCAGCAGCTTTCTGAACGTCCTCTCCGAGCGTTGCAACCTTGTCAGGGTGGTATTGGACTGCCATCTTGCGATATGCCTTCTTCACTTCCTCATCTGTAGCGTCCGGAGTGATGCCGAGAATCCTGTAGTTGCTGTCGTTGCTTGGTCTGAACTGTGCGAAGATCGAATCCGCTTCAGTCTTGGGCAGACCTATGTATGTGGCTATTGTTTCCAGCACATCGATTTCTCGCTGATGGAGACCGTCACAGGCTCCGAGCGATACAAGATAGTAAAACAGCTGGAGACGCTGCGAATAATCCATACATGAACGTATCTGTCCGCAGACTTCGTACAGGTTGAATTCCTTCTGCACAAGCTCCCTCACGACGCTCTCCGCCTCGTCTGCGGCCTGTGCTCCGAAGTTTGCAGCAAAGAATTCCCTCAGCTTCGAGATTTCCTGTGAGGTGACTTTGCCGTCTGCCTTGATTACTGCAGCTGAAAGCACCAGAAGGCTCATCAGGAAGCTGTTCCTCTGTCCCTGGTTCCAGTTCTGTTCGTCACCATATCCGACCGAAGCCTCTGCAAGCCTCTCCATGTTTGCCGCAAAGAAGTATCCCAATATGCCTCCGATCGGGCCGAACATGGCCCATCCGAGCGCACCTGCTATCCATTTACCTAGTCCCATTGTGTCTGTCTTTTAGTTTTTCTTTCCGAACCATGTCGCCCAGCACCAGAGCTGCTCGAACGGTCCTCTCTTGTGATGCTTCATCCACCATGTGCAGAAGATGAACTGAATGATTATGAAAGCGACTCCCAGGAAGAAGCTTGCGGTGTGGCCGCAATATCTGAACAGTCCGACCCCCCAGTTGTAGAAGATCATTGCTCCGAAGATCGACTGGGTGAGGTAGTTTGTCAGACTCATCTTTCCGTATGGAGCTATCTTTATGAGCCAGCTCTTTGCTGATGTGTTGTAGTACAGTAGTGTGACTCCGGACACTATGAACAGCATCATTGCCAGGTTCTTCCACATGTTCAGAGCTACATTCAGACTGTTTGAAACGCATCTGATCTCAATTGACTTAGGAACAAAGAGGTACAGAGGAAGAAGCACGGCGAATGCGATCACAGATCCGGCCAGCACCTTCTTCCATGTCTTCAGGTTGTCGCCCTCGTTGTAGAAAAGTCTCTTCCTTCCTAGCATGATTCCGATCAGGAAGAAGAGTATGGTCTGTGTCATGCGCCCGTTCTCGATTGCCCATGTGAAATTCACCGGAAGTCCGTTCTTTATGCCTGCCACAGCTACGTCCAGAATCGTTCCTGCCGACTGTGCGGCTATGATGTCACCGAAATAGCTGTTGCTACCAAGGTACAGCGGCTGGGTGTCTGGATTGATCAGACCTATGATGAAGTATACAAGTTCCACCGGCTGGAGTAGCATGAGTATGATGAGGGCTTTTATGACCTTGTCGCTTGCCCTTATCACAGGGATGATGAGCACTCCGCACACTGCATACAGGAAAAGGATGTCGCCGTTGTAGAACAGCAGGTCGAAAAGACCGAAAAGCATCAGCAGCACCATCCTCCACAGGAACCGTGGACGGAAGTCGATGCCTTTCTGTGCCTGGTTGTCGTGCTGGATGTAGAAGCTGAGTCCGAAGAGCATCGCGAAGATTGCGTACATCTTGCCTGCCAGAAGGAAGAATGTGCTGTCCCAGACGATCTTGTTTGCTGCAGCCCAGAACTCGCTGGTCGGTTCCGGGAACATGTAGAAGTTCAGCTGTTCTATGAAATGGATCAGGATGATGCCGGCTATAGCTATGCCCCTGAGGATGTCTGCGACGTCGATTCTTGTATTCGGCTTGTCTGATGGTGCGTATGTGTACTTCATTGTCTACTGTGTCTTAAATAACAAAGATACAACTAATCCGCATAATTTCTTAAATTTGTGGTGTGGTTTAGGTAAATTTGCAATATGGAATATCTGTCAAAGCAACGATATGACGAGATTGCGGCCGAGTTGGATCATCTTATCAGCGTGGTCTACCCAGAAGTGCGTGATAATGTCGCAGAAACCAGTGCACAGGGGGATAGGAGCGAGAATGCTGGATACCGTGAGGCAAGGCGGAGACAAGCGAAGACCATCAGCCGTATCCGTTTCCTGCAGAATGTTCTTGAACATTCCCGTGTGATCGACCCGGAAGCTCTCCCAAAAGACAGAGTATGCCTGTTGAGCAAGGTTGAATTCACGAACCTCGCTACAGATACCCGAATGAAATTCGAGATTGTGAGTCCACACGAGATGAACCTCGAAGCCGGAAAGATTTCGCTGAAATCCCCGATCGGCGCCGCCCTGATGGGCAAGAAAGTCGGCGAAATAGCAGAAGCCCAGACCCCTTCCGGAATCCTGCGTCTGAAAATCGACAGCATCACATTCGATTGAATGTGATGCTGTGTCAATCTTAAAGAATAGCCGTAACTAGTCTTATATTCCCAGTTTCTTCAGTCTGCTGATTATCGAGCTGTTCTTTCGTCCGAAGTAATCGGCGATTTCCTGAACGGACTTGCCTTCTGCCCACATCTGCCTGAGCTCCTCATCGTCCTCTGATGTCCATACGGTATATGCGTTAGGATGTTCCTGACGGGCTGCATATACAGAATAGACCGGTTCTCCGGTCAGTTTCTTATATGCCTTCAGATATTTCTTCAGGCGCTTGACGTCCTTGTCGCTCAGGTAGGGGAGACGGCGGATGTCCATGTTGTCGGTCAGATCGTTTATCTTCACGGCGACTGCAAGGGGATTTTTCTTGACCCTTTCAATGAAGTCGTCATAGTTCTCGTTCTCTGACAGCTTTGTGACGCACTTCAACGCCTCAATCACTTCACGCGAAAACCCCTCTGCTTCCAGCATCTCGAAAGTCCAATCGGTATCCTCGATCACGTCATGCAATACCCCGACGATCTTCTCATCTTCAGTCTTTCCCATCGCCATCACGCGAAGCGGGTGACCTATATAATCTCTGCCTGCTTTATCAAGCTGGCCCTTATGTGCCTCTGTAGCTATCTGTATGGCTCTTTCAAGTGTACTCATGGTGTAAACTGTTTCTCGACATGCCGTCTGTGAATTACAAATTTATATCATATTATTTGAATTCGCGATTTGAAAATAGCAAATAAATAGTTGATATAATATT
>JAFTYS010000148.1 GCA_017461285.1 Bacteroidales bacterium
ACAGCAAACTTGTGAACGTTGATTTTCATTGTAATGTGGACGATGTATTCTACCTCAAGCCGGGGTATCTGCGCAGCGGTGGTTCGGAAGAGTTGAGACAGGAACTGATGAAACATCCGGAAATCATATCTGCCGGTATGATAGGATACTATAGTGAACTTCCATGTATCGGATCTGCGAGACCATATATGAAAGACCAGATGCTTTCATTCTTCTATACTCATCTGCAATGTGACGAGAATGCTTTCAACATCCTGGAATTCGAAGTTAAGGAACAGTTCGACAAAGACAGGATAACAGGCCTCTGGCTAACTCCGGAAGCAGAAAAGGCTATTGCAGAGAATCCGGAATTCCTGCAGTGGCTTACCGATAAGCAATACATCCGACATTCAGATCCGGCCGGAAGGATAGAGACCTACCCTGCAGATATTTTAGAAGGAACACATGGTCCTGCACACTCATTCGTTTTTGTTTCCCCTTCTTCAGAAATCGACTTTTTTCCGCCTCTGCTGATCAAGACGATTCCTGACCATAACGCCGCAAGGAAAGTGATAGCTGAAGCCTATTCCAAAGTCTATCAGGTACCTGTCACCGACATAATGGACTTTGCAACTGAATCGAAATACATCAGAGAAATCCACAAGGAAAACCTGGCTCCTTTATACATCACCATCAGACTCATGAGGCTGGTACTGATCCTGATAATCGCCATGACGATGATGGGTCTCACCGGCATGAGCGTCTATTATGCTTCGGAGCGTCGTCATGAAATCGCAGTCAGAAAGGTATTCGGCGGCACTACTGATTCGGAGACCTTCAGGAACGTATTGACCTACATCCGCATGACGCTGATTTCAGACATCCTTGCAATTCCTGTCGTGTACTTCCTGATTGACTTCCTCAGAGAGACTCCATATGCAAACGCCATCGATACTTTCTGGTGGGTTTATGCGGCAGCCATTCTGTTTTCAATCGCAATCTCGCTCGTCTCAGTCCTCTGGCAGATTCTGCGGGCCGCCCGCACTAATCCTGCAGAGACGCTGAAGAAGGAGTAGATGCCCGGTCGGTGCCGGGCATGACGTGAAAGAGGCCGGGCATGACGGGAAAGAGGCTGGGCATGACGGGAAAGAGGCTGGGCATGACGTCGGGGTTAAGAAGGAGTAATTTTGATAAAACGGGCATAATTACTATATTTGAAGGTTCAAGATGATACCTATGGCTAAAAGCAAGGCAAAGATATTGGTTGTGGATGACAACAGTGGAATAAGGGCGGCGCTTAAGGTGCTGCTGCCGATCCATTTCTCGCAGGTCGAAGTCATCCCGTCTCCAAACGAACTCATGAGCCGTCTGGCTGAATTCCGTCCTGACGTGGTTCTGCTGGACATGAATTTCCACACCGACATAAATACTGGAAACGAAGGCCTGTTCTGGCTTTCTGAAATAAAGAAGCGCTGTCCGGATGTCGAAGTCGTTCTGTTTACCGCATATGCAGATATCGCCCTTGCGGTCGAAGGAATGAAGCGTGGGGCATTCGACTTCATCGTGAAGCCGTGGGACAATGAGAAGCTCGTCGATACATTGAAGGCGGCATACGACGGCCGCAACAAGGATTCGAAGGACGCGGCTTCAGTTCCGCCGTCGTCGGTAACCATGCTCTGGGGAAAGGGATCTGCGATGGCCTCAGTCCGCAAGACTGTCGAGAAGATCGCTCCGACCGACGCTACGGTGCTCATAACAGGAGAGAACGGTACGGGAAAGGATGTGCTTGCCGGCGAGATCCACCGCATGTCCGAACGTGCATTCAGGCCTATGGTCTGCGTCGATGCCGGCGCACTGACGGAGACGCTTTTCGAGAGCGAGCTTTTCGGCCATGTCAAGGGCGCGTTCACTGATGCCCATGCCGACCATGTCGGCAAATTCGAGCAGGCGGACGGCACTACCCTCTTCCTCGACGAGATCGGCAACATCCCTCTTCATCTCCAGTCAAAGCTCCTGAGGGCCATCCAGAACAGATGCATCACCAGAGTCGGAGACACAAAGTGCATCCCTGTGGATATCAGGCTCATATGCGCTACCAATAAGAATCTGGACAAGATGGTTCGCGACGGAGAGTTCCGCGAAGACCTGTACTACAGGATAAACACGATGCACCTCCACCTCCCTGCCCTGCGGGAAAGGAAGGACGAAATAATCCCGCTTGCCGAGATGTTCATAAGGAAGCACGCGGAAAAGTACAGACGCCCGGTGATCGGACTGACGGAAGATGCGGCAGAAGTCCTGATGAACCATAATTGGGGCGGCAACATACGCGAACTGCAGAACTGCATCGAGAAGGCGGTCATACTCTCCGAAGGCTCGACCCTTTCCGCTTCGGACATCGAGCTCCCTTCGGGAGGAAATGCGCCGGCCCCTCCGGGCACTGGCGCAGGCGACACCCTGGAGGAGACGGAAGAAAAGGCTATACGCGCAGCTATGGCAAGATACGGCGGCAATCTGTCGATGGTGGCGAAGTCGCTGGAAATAAGCAGGCCGACCCTGTATGCCAAGTTGAAGAAGTATAACATATAGTAGAAGAATGGCAGAAATCCATGTCATACTTATCGTGATTGCGACAGTTTCAGCGACTGCCGCAATTGCTTCTTTAATCACCTCCCGCAGAATGCGCAAGAAAGTCGCATACATGCTGGATGCGCTTGAAGACAAGGAATTGAATTTCCGCTTCGACGAGAGCCGGTTCTTAGGAAGAAGGTTCAACCGTACCCTGAACCGCTTGAGAGGCATCTTCGATAAGGAAAGGCATGAGATCATCGAACAGGAGAAATATTTCGGACTGATGCTGGACCATGTCCGGACAGGCGTTGTCGTCGTCGAAGACAACGGACGCATCAACTACTGCAACAGCACAGCCCTGGCTATTCTGGGCATCGCTACCTTCGGCCACATACGTCAGCTCAGGACGGTGAGCCAGTCGCTTTATGAGGCCTTCCAGACCGTTACTGACGGATCCCATGAGGAAAGGGCTAGCTACTACAATGAAAGCGGAAAAGTGACCATTTCACTTACCGCTTCAAATGCGAAGATCGGCAAAAGCAAGGTCAAGGTCGTCGCATTCAATGACATTAGTGATGAAATCGCAGAAAGCGAGCAGGAATCGTGGTCAAAGCTGATCAGAGTGCTGACGCATGAGATCATGAACACCGTCACCCCTATCGCTTCCTTGAGCGAGACCCTGCTTAAGTTTGACGGGGTAGACGGCGAGATAAGGAACGGCCTGGACACTATCTCACAGTCCTCGCGCAGCCTGATAAAGTTTGTCGACAGCTACAGGAATCTGACCAGGGTCGCTTCTCCGGTGAAGAAGGCGTTCTTCGTTCGCGAGCTGGCGGAGAGGGTGATAAACCTGACAAAGGAGCAGGCGCTGATGGCGGGAGCCGTATGTACATATACTGAAAAATCGGAAGACATCCTGCTCTATGCCGACGAAGGACAGATCACGCAGATACTTATCAATCTGGTAAAGAACGCGATCCAGGCAGGTGCGCGTAATGTAGGCATATCCGCAGACATAAACCTTTCCGAGCAGATAATCATAAACGTTGCCAACGACGGACGTCCCATCAGCAAGGAAAGCCAGGAAGAGATCTTCGTGCCTTTCTATACGACCAAACAGGAAGGTACGGGCATCGGTCTGAGCCTGTCTCGCCAGATCATGCGCATGCATAACGGCACCCTGACGCTCAACCGAAGCGACGAAAAAGGAACGATATTCACATTATTATTCAAATAGACATAAACATGAAAAAAACACTCTATCTGATTGCATGTCTGTGCATTGCAGCATGCGCACCGAAGCCGGAGGCAAAGCTTGTCGACCGCATGACACATGATCCGAATGCGACCAATACGGAGACCATCCTCCATGTATGGAGCTGGAACTTCCCTACCATCGCCGAGAACATGAAGACTATCGCTGACGCGGGATTCACCATGCTTCAGACTTCACCTGTCAATGCATGCTTCAGCCCGGAAGGTGCAAACATCAAGATTCTTGACGCGAAGGAAGGCAACTGGTACCACTATTATCAGCCTACCGACTGGACCATCGGAAACAACATTCTTGGAACCGAAGAAGAGATGCAGGTAATGCTTGATTCGGCGAAGAAGTACAATATCCGTGTCCTCGTGGACGTTCTTCCTAACCATACCGCATTCGACATCGACCTCGTTTCCGACGAGTTCTATGCTGCTGTAGGCGGAAGGGAGAAGATGTTCCATACAAACGGCCTCAAGGGCATCAGGGACTATTCTGACCGTACACAGTGTACTCATCAGGGTGTAGGCGGACTTCCTGACGTAAACACAGAGAACCCTCATTTCCAGAAGTATTACATGGAGTTCGTGAACAAGCTCATCAAGATGGGAGTACGTGGCTTCCGTTATGATACTGCAAAGCATATCGGCGTTCATTCTGATCCTATTGATGTCGAGGCAGGCGTTACCGAAAACGACTTCTGGGACGTTGCTACAGGCCGCAAGGAAGTTCTCGGAGTTTCACTTGCGATCCCATACGACAGCCTTTTCGTATATGGTGAGGTTCTTCAGGGAAGAGGTGTTCCTGAAGCAGAATATGCAGGCTATTTCGGCCAGACAGCATCAAGCTACGGACATGTTCTCTGCAAGGTCATCGAGAACAGAAGCGCAAAGGACATCGACATCGTTTCATGGTACCACAGCGCGGCTCCGGAATATCTTACGACATGGGTCGAGAGTCACGACACCTACTGCAACGCAAACGAGACAGCAGACCTTACGGACGCACAGATCCGTACAGCATGGGTGTTCCTCACTGCCCGTCAGAACGGTACCCCTCTCTTCTTCAGCCGTCCTATGAACTCTACACGTGACAACTTCTTCGGAGACAACCTTCTCGGAGCACGCGGAAACGATGAGTTCTTCCATCCTGAAGTAGTGGCTGTCAACAAGTTCCGTCAGGAAATGAAAGGACAGCTTGAAGATATCCAGATATCGGAAGACGGTAAGGTAGCTTCTGTAAACCGTGGAAACAAGGGTGTTGCGATCGTAAACTTCTCTCTTGACCAGACTCCTGTAGACCTCCCTACCGGTCTTGCAGACGGCACATATACAGATGTCGTATACGGCAATACATTCACTGTCGAGAACGGCGTAATCAAGGGAACAGCACAGCCTGAATCAACATATATCATACGATAGTCATTCAGGATTTGTCTAGACGACAAAGGGTCCGCTGCTACAGCGGACCCTTATTTCATCAGTCGATTGTCTTGTCGATATTGAATCGTGTGATCTTTCTTGAGGTGTTCTTCTGGAATTCCGTGTCCCTCAGCTTAACCCTCTTTACTGCCTTGTATGGAGGCATCTTGGCATTAAGCATCTTCACCTGGTCCTCGAAATGCTTCTGGATGTCCGTGATTCCCTTATGGGCAAGAAGTTCTGCGTCAGGGAAGATTTCTGCAACGATAGTGATCTTGTCTTTCTGCACTCGGCTTTCGCCTGCGTATACGACCACTTCAGTGACTCCTTCCACCTTCTGCAGTTCGGCCTCTATCTCTTCCGGATATACATTCTTTCCGTTTGAGAGGATGATAAGGTTCTTCTTGCGTCCGGTAATATAGATCCAGCCTTCTTCGTCGAGCTTTCCGTAGTCTCCTGTGTGGAAGAATCCGTCCTTGTCGAATACCTCGGCTGTCGCTTCAGGGTTGTTGTAGTATCCGAGCATTACGTTTGGACCCTTCACGCAGATTTCGCCTTCACCGTTCTCGTCCGGATCGGCAATCTTTACCCTGCAGGCAAGGATCGGTGTTCCGACGCTTCCCGGCTTGCGGTATTCGTTTCTGTTTGCGGAAATCAGAGGCGAACACTCTGTAATGCCGTAGCCGTTAAGGATGGTGATTCCTAATGAGTCGAATGTGCGGATGATCTCCTCGTCGAGCTTCGCACCTCCGCAGATGATGAGTTCAAGCTTTCCACCGAACGCGCTGAGTACGCTATAGAACAGCTTTCTTCTTACGTCAATTCCGACCTTGCGGAGCAGATCGCTGCACTTCATCATTACCTTAAGCAGTCCTTCCTTTCCGCTCTTTCTTGCTGTTGTCCAGATCTTTCTGTTCATTACCTCAAGGAATGCTGGAACAAGGATAAGATGGGTCGGCTGCTGTTCCCTTATCTCGTCGCTGACATGCTTTATGCCGCTTGATATATAGACCTCGCAGCCCTGTGCAAGATGACCTACATAGTTGACGGTAGAACCGAATGTGTGATGAGGCGGAAGGACATGAAGAGTCTTGCGTGTAATGTCGAAGTTGTACATTCCGAGGGTCATGTCGAGGCCGATGTTAGCCTGCGAAAGCATGACGCCCTTGCCTTTGCCGGTCGTTCCGGAGGTGAAGACGATCGATGCTAGCCTGTTGACGTCGATCTTGTAGTCGTAGTATGAGTTGTCCCCTTCTGCGAAGAGTTTCGCTCCCTTGATCTGGAGTTCTGCGATTGAAGTCACTTTCTTTCCTTCTGTCTCCGCCGCTTCAAGTGAATTTTCCGGGGCGATGGAAATCAGCGTCTGAACTGTCTTCAGGCCTCCGTTCTTCAGCATCTCCTTTATCTTCGCTTCAGATGTCTTTCCGAAGAAAACGGCCTTGCAGCCTGTTGTGGTGATGATTCCGTCGATGTCTTCTATCGGAAGTTCCTTGTCTACAGGAACTGTTACTGATCCGATGGCCATCACTCCGAAGAATGAGCAGCACCATCCGTATGAGTTCTCGCCGATAATTGCTATCGTTTCTTCCCTAAAACCCTGCGATATCAAGGCTGTGCCTAGGTTTCGTACGTCATCGCGCCACTGTGAGAATGTCACACGCTGGACTTCCTTGTCCCAGTAATTCTCTTTATACGAAATTGCTATGCTTTCTGGGAAATTCTGTGCCGCCTCCTCTACAAGCGAACGCATGTCGTCGATGAAGGTGGTCTTGTAAATAGGATAATTCTTATTCATCTTTTGGGTTTTAGTACTCGAATGGTTAAAAATCGTTCAAATATAACTTTATTTTTCATATATATTGCTAAATTTGCCCAATAATTGTAAACGCGTTTACTATATACGCATTTACTAAAACGACGGATAATGGGAAAACTTTATGATCTGCTGAAGGAGGATTATCGTGTCAAGGAAGGTCTTAACACGTGCATAAACTGCGGTACATGTACTGCAATCTGTCCTGCTGCAGAGTTCTACAGATATGATCCGCGCAAGATTGTGGACACCGTCCAGCGCGGAGATGACGATGAGATCGAGGCTCTGCTCAAGAGCGATACGATCTGGTATTGCGGTGAATGTCTTTCCTGTCTGACCAGATGTCCGCGAAAGAACGGTCCGGGTCTGGTAATAATGGCCCTGCGTAACCTTTCGGCAAAACTGGGATATTTCGTGGAGTCTGAGAAAGGAAGGCAGCTCTTCCCTCTTACAAGGATAATGACAGGAAACATCCTGAAATACGGCTACTGCATCCACCCCGATACCTTCAGCTGGGAAGACCATGTAGAGTCCGGACCTGTCTGGAAATGGCACACAGAGCATCTGGAAGACAGTTATGCAAGACAAGGGGCGAACTTCAGAGGCAAGGGTCCCGGCATCCTCAGGGAGATACCGAAAGAGTCTCTCGACGAGCTGCAGAGCATATTTGATGTGACTGGAGCGACTGAAAGGATCGAGACTATAGAAAAATGTTCCCAGGCGAAGGCGAAGGAGATGGGCATGACGATGGATGAATATTACCGCTACACATTCGAATACAGTTCGGACGACCATTTTAACAATGACTGACAATGATCTATCAAGGCAAACAGAATATATGGAGTGATTATCAGAAGGAGATTCCTGACGATCACTGGTATTATGTAAGAAGCTGCATCAGGCAGAATTTCTTCCCTGCTTCGGAGAAGATGTTCATGGAGATATGCAGGAATGTCCTTGGAAAGGATATATATGAAAATGAGCATCATACGACATGCGGAGGCATTGCGTACCACTGCGATACGATTCCGCAGGAGACTGTGATGACCATTGTCGCGCGCCAGTTCGCACTGATGACGGAAGCCGGATATGAGAACTATGTCGCTTCCTGCATCACTTCATTCGGCAACTATACCGAGATCCTGGAGACATGGAACGAGTATCCCGAGCTGGAGGCGAAGATCCGCGAACTGCTATGGAAGGCATGCCGCAAGGAATTCAGGAAACCGAAGCATCTTGCCCATTCCAGCGACCTGATATACAAATTCAGGAACGAGATTGCAGAAAAGGCGAAGTTCCGCCTTGTAAACAAGGAGACAGGCGAGCCATTGCGAGTCGTCGAGCATATCGGCTGCCATTATGCGAAGATGTTCCCTTCCAAAGGCGTCGGAGGTGCCGAGTATCCGTATGTGCTCGCAGGCATGATAGAGTCATGGGGCGGAAATGTCATCGACTATCCGGAACGCCGCCATTGCTGCGGCTACGGTTTCCGCCAGTACCATGTGAAAGCCAACAGAGGCTATTCGATTTCCAACACCCACAAGAAGTTCGAATCCATGGAGCCGTACAAGCCTGACATGATCATAACGAACTGTCCCGGATGTCCTTATTTTCTCGACAGATGGCAGTACGTCATTGCCGAGATGGAAGGAAAGACATACGGGGAGAACGGCTTCGGAATACCTGTGTTCACATATGAGGAAGTGGCCGGCATGGTGCTGGGATATGATCCTTGGGACCTCGGTCTGCAGCTCCATCAGGTTGCGGTGGAACCACTTCTCGACAAGATAGGAATCGAATACAGTCCTGAAGACAAATATAAGGGACTCAACAGGAAAGACATAATGAAACCGGAACTTCCATCCGGAATCAGATGCTTCTGATAAAACCCGGACTTATGAATGAGATCGTAGTTATAGTAGGTGGCGGAATCGCCGGAATGGAGGCTGCAGCCCAGCTTCTGAAGCTCGGCCACTCCCCTATCATCATAGAAAAAAGCGACCGCCTTGGCGGACATGTAGGCAAGTGGAACATGCTTTTCCCTGACCTTACTCCGGCTAAGCAGGTGGTCGACGAACTGGCCGATTCATGCCGCGACGCAAATATATTCCTCAACACGGAGATTTCGTCGATCAACCGCCTTAAGGACAGATACAACCTCATGCTGTCCAACGGAATATCCATAAGCACGAAATATATTCTTTTCGCGACCGGTTTCAACATGTTCCCGGCACAGAAGAAGGAAGAATACGGCTATGGTATTTATGATCATGTGATTACGAATGCCGACCTGGAGCATTGGATGAATGGAAATGCAGACAGGCGCATAGACTCGTCCGGTATGAAGACGATAGGATTCGTGCATTGCGTAGGATCGCGCGATGAAAAATCGAGGAACCCGCAATGTTCAAAGGTATGCTGCATTACAGCCATCAAGCAGGCGATCGAACTCAAGAACATGTATCCTGATGCGCAGATCTACTGTTTCTATATGGACCTGCGCCTCTTCGGCAAGAAGTTCGAGGATTTCTATACAAAGGCGCAGCGCGACCATGGAATCCATTTCATCAGAGGACGCGTTTCGGAGGTTAGCGAAGCCATGGACGGACGTCTTGTCGTCAAGGCGGAAGACACTCTGATCGGCAAGCCGCTCAAGGTGTCGGTGGACCTGCTTGTGCTCATGGCGGGCATGGCATGCAACCCTGACAGCGAGAAGATTGCATCGCAGATAGCCCTTCCGATCGATACGGACGGTTTTCTCAAGAGCAGTGACAACATCATCCATATAACTTCATCCGCAAAGAAAGGGGTCTTCTATGCCGGTGCTTGCACCGGTCCGAAGACTGTTCCGGAAACATTGGCAGAGGCACGTTCTGCAGCTCTGGACATCCACACTGCGATAATAAAGGAGAAATGATGAACATATTCGGATTCAGATTGTCGGCAAGTTCTGCCATAGATATGGACAAGGTGGACAGGACCTTGTTCGATAAGCTGTGCGCAGAAGAGCCTGATGCAAGGCGCTGCATGTCCTGCGGTTCCTGCAGCGCGACCTGTCCTGCCGGAGAGTTCACAGGGATGAGCGTAAGAAAGGTTCTTCATAACCTTCAGAGAGGAAAGGAACGCGAAGCTCTGAAGATGGTTTCATCATGCATGCTTTGCGGGAAATGCAATATGGTCTGCCCTAGAGGCATAAACACGAGACATCTGATCCTGTCAGTCTGCAGGATCTATAAAACGGAGGAAAGCCGATGAGAGATCTATACCCGTCAGGATTCGACAGTTTCATCCTTCCGTTCATGATAGGAATGACCTTCGTGCTGTGCTGGTGCGGAATCGGTGCCGTACGCGTCATTGCCGAGCTCGACCGTGAAGACAGAAAGAAGTTCTTCCTGTCATTCCTTAATCCGAAGATACTCGGCAAGAACATCAGGGACTGGTTCTGCGACTGTCTGTTCCATGTAAAGCTGTGGAAGAGGAACAAGCTGCTTGGATACATGCACTCCAGTATCGCTTTCGGATGGTTCATGATCATCGTCATTGGACATATAGAGGTATTCATATATACTCCCGAAAGGATACACAGGATGTGGTATCCGATCTTCTTCAGGTACTTTGTCGCTGTCACGGAGAGCACGATGAAGGGTTCGTTCTTCTTCTTCCTGATGGACTTCTTCCTTCTGATGATTCTCAGCGGCATCATCCTGGCCATGGTCAAACGTGTCCGTTCACGTCTTTTCGGCATGCGAAGGACTACAAGAGCCAGTCTGACAGACCTGATAGGACTATACGCTTTGTGGTCAATTTTCCCTTTGAGGCTTCTTGCGGAAGGCTTTACCGCAGATATAAGCGGCGGCTCTTTCCTTACGAAGTCTCTTAATATGGTGCTCCATTCCTTCATGAGCGATTCCATGAACGCTCTGCCGGTATGGTGGGCATACTCCATCGCATTGGGTGTCTTCATGTGCATCCTGCCGTTCAGCAGATACATGCACATACCTGCTGAAATCCTCCTTATTCCTTTGAGAAACGCCGGAATCAAGCTCAAGCATGAGGACAAGGGTGTAGCCAGGGCAGAACTGTATTCCTGTCCGAGCTGCGGTGTCTGCATCGACACATGTCCGCTGAGCGCTGTGCCGGCGAATTCGAGGGATGCTACGGTATATCTTAACCGCCAGCTCAAACGTCACAATGAGAAGAGGATAGACCAGATAAGCGAGAAATGCATGCTTTGCGGCAAATGCAGCGTGGTATGTCCTGTCGGCGTGGAAGGTGACAAGATAAGGATCGCCCATCGCTCCAGAAAGAAATACAGCATTGCCCATGACTACTCTCTGATAGATGAAGGAAAGTTCATCGGAAGCATGACGGAGAAAAGGCGCGTGCTGTACTTCATGGGATGTATGACCGCACTTACTCCTGCCATCAGAAAGGCCGTGACTGCAATCATGGACAAGGCGGGGGAAGATTATACGATAATGGACGGCGACGGCGGCATCTGCTGCGGAAGGCCGATGCTTGTCGCGGGAAGGAAGGATGCTGCTATGGAAATGATAGAGAAGAACACGAAGATCATCAAGGCTTCCGGAGCATCAGTTCTGCTGGTGAACTGCCCTATCTGCTATAAGATATTCAAGGAAAACTATTCTCTTGAAGGTATAGAGATACTTCATCATACGGAGTATATAGACAGGCTCGTCAGTGAGGGCAGGATCGCCATCGACAGATCGGAGACGAAATATGTCTACCACGATCCGTGCGAACTTGGCAGAGGATGCGGCATATACGACCAGCCTCGTAATGTCATCGCTGCCGCGGGAACATTGGTTGAAGCCGATGTCAACGGCAAGGAAAGCATCTGCTGCGGCGGAAGCATCGGAAGTCTCAGCCTCGGATTCGATAAGCGCAAGGCGCTTACAGAAAACGCTCTGAAGCACCTTACCTGCAGTTCACCTGACGTGATAGTGACTGCCTGTCCTTTGTGCAAGACCACATTCAACCGTTATTCAGACCGTCCTGTGGCAGATATTGCAGAAGTTACTGCCGAAAGACTGACTTAGGTTTGACTTTTGCACAAAATTCATATCTTTGCATTCCAGAATGAAAAAACTGTTGAAATATCTGTTTCCGTTGGTTTTGGCTCTTGCTTTCTTGAGCTTTGCGGAGAATCGCGGGTCCTTGGCTTCTGAGGAACCTGCAGCCGCATCAGTCCTCAACGAAGCGTCATGTCATGCAAATATTTCAGCATCCGATTCCCAGCTGTGCCTTCCACGCCAGATCACTTATGCAAACACCCAGACCGTACAGGGAACGGCAAGAAGGACAAACAGCGTCAACAGAAACAACATCGAATTCATGAAGTCCGGCAAGGTTCTCAATGCCGGACTCATATATTTCATCCAGAGAAAATCCATAATCATACATTCGTCTCTTATAGAACCTGCGAACAAGCTTCTATATCTGGGACAGCTCCTCATTTAGCATCTGTAATGTTTGTTCATAGTTGCGACATTTCCCCATTCCGGGCAATGCCGCCTTTACCGCTGTTGCGATATACGCATCGGCTCATCACACATATTACAAAAACTAAATGATCATCAAACTATTATGGAAAAGACATTCGTCAGAGTACGCTCTGCAAAAGATATCATATTATTCGCATCACTCATCATCATCGGATCAGTTCTTGTCGCTTTGCCGACAGGAGCCGGCGTCAATATAGCAGGTTTCTTCATGATCTTTGCCGGACTGATCATCGCACTTCTTGTCAAGACAGGATACAAGGACGCTGAAACCGGAGTAAAGTATCAGAAGACAGAACATTACTTCCAGCAGGCCATGAATTCAGTAATTTCGTCTGCACTTGAATCAAAGCCCGGATCGATTGACCTGAAGGAGGCTGACAAAGGAAATGCGGTCAAGCTTGACATCTACCACAGCAAGGCCTCAGGAAAGGCATACCTGCAGCTTTTCGAATACGTGCCATACACTTACGAGCCATGCTCAAGGATTTATGAGTATCAGATTACAGATGTAGAAAAGCTCATCAGGTAGGTATGGAGTACATAATACTGTTGGTGACTCTGGCAGGAATAGTATACGGTGCGGATTTCCTCGTGACCGGGTCTGTTTCGCTTGCCAGAAGATTCAAGATCTCGGACTTTGTCATAGGAGCAGCGATAGTCGGCATAGGAACGTCGATGCCGGAATTTGTCGTGAGCTTCATAGGCGCGCTCAACGGCAATGCAGACGTGGCCATAGGAAATGTCGTAGGCTCGAACATATTCAACATTCTAGGCATATTGGGCTGTACGTCGATCCTTTTTCCTGTGTTCATAGACAAGAAGAACATGAGGTTTGAAATTCCTTTGTGCATAGGTCTGTCCATCCTGCTGGCGATCCTTGCATTCAACTTCTTCAACGGATCTGCAGCGAGGATAGGAAGATTGGACGGACTCCTTCTTCTTGCAGTCTTTGCCGGTTTCATGTGGTATTCGTTTTATCGCGACAGGAAGAATGCCGTGGCTTCCGGAGACAAGACTCAGGAGGACAACACTCCCCTATGGCTTGCGATAGTCAAGGTTGTGGGCGGACTTGCCCTGCTGGTCACAAGCTGCGACCTGTTTGTAAACAATGCCGTAGCTGTGGCAAAATCGTTCGGAGTCAATGATGCATTCATCTCGCTTACCCTTATCGCATGCGGTACTTCCCTGCCAGAACTTGCTGCGTCCATTACTGCCGCAGTGAAGAAGAACAATCAGATGGCATTGGGTAACATAGTCGGTTCAAATATCTTCAACATAAGCCTGATACTCGGACTTTGCGCGCAGGTAAGGCCGCTTACATCTGCCGGCATCACTATAGCCGATTATATCGTGATGATAGCAGCCGCAGTCCTTCTGATGCTTTTCGGAATCAAGGGAAAGATCGGAAGAGCCGGTGGCGTACTTATGGTCATAGGTTTTGTTGCCTACACATGGTATCTTGTAACAAATCAAATCGCATAAATAATGGGAATACTTCAGATCTTTACATTATTGGGAGCATTGGGAATGTTCCTGTACGGAATGAACATGATGAGTTCCGGACTTCAGAAAGCAGCCGGTGACAGACTTCGCGGACTTCTTTCTGCAATGACGTCCAATCCTTTCAAAGGAGTCCTTACAGGTTTGGGAATTACGTCTATAATCCAGTCATCTTCAGCTACTACCGTGATGGTAGTGAGCTTTGTCAACGCCGGCCTCCTGACTCTAGCCCAGGCAATAGGAGTCATCATGGGAGCCAATATCGGTACGACCGTAACCGCATGGCTCGTTTCATGGCTCGGATTCAAGGCGGACATTTCGATCCTGGCAGTTCCATTGATGCTTCTTGGATTCCTGTTCTCGAATTCCAAGAAGAACCAGCGCCAGAACATAGGAGAACTGATAGTCGGATTCTGTCTCCTTTTCCTTGGTCTCTCGTTCATGAAGGAATCTGTTCCTGATCTCAACGAAACTCCGCAGGTCCTCGAGTTCGTCAAGACATGGTCCGGCCACGGCTTCGGTTCCGTGCTGATCTTCCTGGCTTTCGGTACTGCTCTTACTCTTGTACTTCAATCGTCATCTGCTACCATGGCCATAACCCTGATCATGCTCAGCATGGGATGGATTCCGTTCCCTATGGCATGCGCAATGGTTCTTGGTGAAAATATCGGTACCACCATCACTGCAAACATCGCGGCTGCTGTCGGAAACACACAGGCGAAGAGAGCAGCGATGTCGCATACGATATTCAATGTGTTCGGCGTCATCTGGGCTCTGATTTTCTTCAAGCCTTTTCTTGCCCTCGTCGGAAAGATCATCGCACTGTTCGGCCTTCCTGACCCCTCTGCAGAAGGTTTCGCAGTAATTGCTCCGGATTCTGCTCAGGGAACAGCTGCATTGTACGGACTCTCTATGCTCCATACCCTTTTCAATACTATCAATACATTGATACTGATATGGTTCACGAAGTATATCGAGAAGTGTGTGGTATGGATAATCAAGGCTCCGAAGAATCAGGAAAATGACTCTTTCCGTCTCAAGTATATTTCCGCTGGTCCTCTTGCGACACCGGAACTTGCAACTGAGCAGGCCTTTGACGAGATCATCCATTTTGCCGAAATTTCACGCAACGGATTGCTGTATGCCCGTCAGGCCATACTTGAAACAGACAGGGACAAGTTTGAAGAGCTCCGTTCGAAGCTGGTCAAATATGAAGAGATATCAGACCGGATAGAATATGAGATTGCAAGCTTCCTCAATGCTGTTTCTGCCGGTGATATCAGCGCTGAAACTTCGGCGCGGATCAAGGCCATGTACAGGATCATAGGCGAGCTCGAGTCTCTGGGAGATTCCGGAGAGTCTATCAGCCGCATACTGTCCCGAAAGAATATCCACAACAAGGCATTCGGACCTGAAACGGTCAGGAAACTTGAGGACATGACAGATGCAGTTGACGGTGCATACAAAGCCATGATCACAAACCTCAAGGCTGCACATAAGGGCGAGCTTGCGGAAATATCTAACGCATGCAATGCCGAAGACCGCATAAACAATCTCAGGAACTATCTCAGGGAGTCAGAGATTGAGGAGATTGAAAGCGGAAGGAAGAGTTATGAGGCAAGTGTCTACTTCATGGATATTGTCAGCGAACTTGAAAAGATGGGCGATTTCATGATCAATATATCTCAGACACTTGAAAGAACATTCATCAGAAGATAACATTCTATAAACAAC
>JAFTYS010000149.1 GCA_017461285.1 Bacteroidales bacterium
ATGCGATTACTCCTACCGCTCCACCTGGTGATGCAGGAAGACCCTGTGCGATAACTGAAGCCTTCTTCTCAGAAGCAGGGTCGAGGATAGGGTGGAGGATCTCGTCGAGCTGAGCCGGAGCGACACGCATTACGGCTGTCTTCTCGTCGATCATACCTTCCTGGAGCATGTCCATAGCCATGTTGAGGGCTGCAAGACCAGTTCTCTTACCTACGCGGCACTGGAGCATCCAGAGCTTGCCGTCCTGGATAGTGAACTCGATGTCCTGCATGTCGCGGAAATGGTTCTCAAGGTGGAGACGGATGCCGTCGAGCTCCTTGTAAACCTCCGGCATAGAGGTCTCGAGAGATGCGAGGTTCTGGTTGTGCGGGTTCTTTGTTGCCTCGTTGAGAGGGTTTGGTGTGCGGATGCCGGCAACAACGTCCTCACCCTGAGCGTTGATGAGCCACTCACCGTAGAACTTGTTGTCGCCGTTTGCAGGGTTACGTGAGAATGCCACACCTGTTGCAGAAGTTGCACCCATGTTACCGAATACCATTGACTGTACGTTTACAGCTGTACCCCACTCGTCTGGAATACCCTCGATACGGCGGTATGCGATCGCGCGCTTTCCGTTCCATGACTTGAACACGCCACCGATAGAACCCCAGAGCTGAGCCTCTGCTGAATCAGGGAACTCTGTTCCGAGAACTTCCTTTACGCGAACCTTGAACTTGTCGCAGAGGTCCTTGAGCTCTTCTGCAGTGATGTCTGTGTCAGAAGCGTAGCCCTTTGCAACCTTGAGCTCTTCCATCATTCTGTCGAGCTGCTGGCGGATACCCTGTCCGTCTGCAGGTTCGATGCCTTCAGCCTTCTCCATCACAACGTCTGAGTACATCATGATGAGACGACGGTATGCGTCATATACGAAACGTGGGTTGTTTGTCTTTGCGATCATTCCAGGGATCGTCTCTGAGCAGAGACCGATGTTGAGGATTGTATCCATCATACCAGGCATTGAACTGCGGGCGCCTGAACGGCAAGATACGAGAAGCGGGTTCTCCTTGTCGCCGAACTTCATGCCCATGATAGCCTCAGTCTTCTTGAGAGCCTCTGCCACTTCAGCCTTAAGCGCGTCGTTGTATCCGCCGCCGAGTTCATAATACTCAGTACAGCACTCTGTGGTGATAGTGAAACCAGCAGGCACAGGAATGTTGAGCGTACACATCTCGGCAAGGTTTGCACCCTTACCTCCGAGGAGCTCGCGCATAGTGCCGTTTCCTTCAGCTGTCTTTCCGCCGAAGCAATAGACTCTTTTCTTGTTTACTTCCATAATTCTTGTAAATATTTGATTGATAATAATTAAAATCAGTTTGTCAGACATCCGCCCCACGGGCGGAAAATTTCCGGCGCGAAATTACGGAATTTTCTCCAAAATTCCTAATCCTCGCCCTCGCTTGCCTGACTTAAAAGCGAGGCAAGTATTTCGGCTACGGGATTCTTCCCTTTTTCCCCGAATCTTACGCCTTTGAAAGACGCGGACGGATGGCCTAGAGGATAGTATGCGATATCCTGCAGGATCATCTGGGAGTCAAAGTAGTCATAGTCCGTATCCCTTATCTGGACAAGTACGCCAGGTATTTCGGAGAACAGGACCTTGGTCGGGTCGTCATCCTGGTACGAAGCAAGGATTCCGCTGAGTTCCAGACAAGCGCCCTTCCCTTCGCAGAATTTCACGGCTGCCGTTGCTAGTCCTCCGTTTCCGACACTTATTCCGGCAGATATTATGCCGTCTTCGACAAGCTCGCGGACGACTTCATAGCAGTCTATGAAATAGTCGGCGTCCATGATCTGAGGCGCCGGTCCTCCGTTATGCCCGTTCACCTGTGCAAGAAGCGAGCCTCCGAGCTTATGAGGACAGGTGTCGAACGGTATGTATATGAGCCAGCTGTCCGGGTCACCGGTCATTTTCGGAGGACATTTCCTTTCGTCCCCGATCCACGGGTGCCTGCTCTCATATGGAGAAGACTTGAAGAGGGAGGATTCGTGGCTTTCCTCTTCTTCCTGAAGTTCGGTTTCCGGCAGCCAGGCAAAGAATCTCGCGCTGTTTCCGCCATCACCTTCAATGAAGAGATAATCTGACATCCTCACTCCCAGCGAATAGATGTAATCGCTTGCGGCATAGACGCTTGAATAGAATGAGGCCATGTTTCCCGTCGGACTTGTGTTCCAGTCCCACTGAGCCCACATCCTGAGGTCTCCAAGGCGGAAATGCCCTTTGCTCCAGAGTCTTGAGGTAAGTGCCTCGGCTATATGCAGGCGGGTGAAATGTTCCGGATACAGCATCGGGAATGCCCTTTCGGTCCCTGACGCTTCCGCTGTCATTGCCGCATATTCTTCGTTGCGGCTCTTGTCGTATGAGAAGGCGCTCACCGGAGGGTCGGTGGATTCGTCAATGATGTCGTCGAATGTTCCGAACATATCGGAAGAAGGCGCTTCGGTGTCTTCATATTCCATGCATTCGTCCAGAAGTTCGGCTGGCGTCATCTCCTGCCTGACTCCGTCGATGATGTAATGTGAGTACAATGCTGATTCGTTTTCCTTCATGATAAATTGCTTCCTCTTTTGGGGATAAGTCTGTAAAATTACTTATTTTTGTCTTCAAAACAAGCGGTTTTTATTTTTATGGATAACTTTTTTTCGGAAGAAGCGTATGAAGAAATGATTCGGGAACTGTTCTGCCGGTTCCCGTCATTCCAGAAGGTCGGTGCAGGCGCATACAAGCCCGGAATCGCGAACATGGAGTTCGCTGACCAGCTTATGGGGCATCCGCATAGGAAATACAAGGTGATTCATGTCGCAGGCACGAACGGAAAGGGGTCCGTGTCGAATATGCTGGCTTCAGTCCTTGCATCTCAAGGACTGAAGGTGGGACTGTATACATCTCCCCATATCGTGGATTTCCGTGAGCGCATGAGGGTCATATCTGGTCATGAAAAAGGCGGGGAATCCTTCTTTCTGGTCTCCAGGGAATATGTCTGGAACTTCGTCAGCCAGTGGAAGGACATGTTTGACCATCTTGACCTCTCCTTCTTCGAGATCACGACCCTGATGGCTATGAAATGGTTCGCGGACCAGGCGGTTGATGTCGTGGTCCTTGAGACCGGCCTTGGCGGCCGTCTCGACAGCACGAACATAGTGTCTCCCGTGCTGAGCATCATTACGAACATCGGCCTGGACCATTGCGACCTGTTGGGCGGGACCCTTCCTGAAATCGCATTTGAAAAGGCCGGCATCATAAAGCCGAAGGTCCCTGTCGTGATAGGGGAGAGCCATCCGGAATCCGCCCCTGTGTTTGAACGTAAGGTCCTGTATACCAATCTTCCGGAACCTGAGTTCATGGGGAACCGGAATGCGATCATGTCGCTCCTGACATTCGCCGACAAGGTCGAACCTGCACTATGGGACCGTCATGATGAGATGCTTTCGAAGATGGATCTTCAGGGCGGGTATCAGCAGAAGAATCTGCGGACAGTGCTTGCTGCCCTTGCTGTCCTTTCGTCAGGAAACATGATTGGCGGAACAGGCATAGTACCTGTGGATCCAACATGCTTCCGGACGATGGAAGCGTTGATCCATACCGCGGAGCGCACCGGCTTCCGCGGACGATGGGAAAAGCTTTCCGATGATCCGTATGTGATCTGTGACATCGGCCACAACGAGCATGGCCTGAAATACAATTTCGCCCAGCTCGGACGCATGAAGAAGGAAGGGAAGTGCACTGACCTGATAGTGGTTTACGGGTCGGTGGCGGACAAGGATGTGGATTCTGTAATCCATCTTATGCCCGAGGATGCCATATACGTGTTTACCCAGGCTCAGGGCAAAAGGGCTTTGCCGGCTACGAATGTTTATGAGAAGTATCGGGCCTTCTGTGCTGAAGCGGGCCGTGATGCCGGTGAGGTGCATGTGTCAGGAAACGTGGCTGAAGCCCTCTCTTTGGCGCATGAAATTGCTGCCCGCATCAGATCTTCCGAACCGGAATCCCGCCCTCTGATATATGTCGGCGGAAGCACATATGTCGTTTCGGAAGCGGTAATGTCTCTTAACTGACAATTGATATGAAGCATGTCGAAGGAAGTGATGCCGTATCACAATCTGAAGTTATGTGGGCCAATCTTGTGGATGCCGGACTTCGGGCATCTGATGGTTCTCCCGTCCGTGAGTGTGTTGAGGCAGCTATGGCGGCGGTTTCCCGCCTCCTGGCGTGTGCCAATCCTGACGGAGGATTCGGCTTGTATGAAGGCATGGAATCATTCCCGATGGTTACTGCGGCCGTGTTGGAAAGATTTGCCGTTTTGAGGGACAGGGGATTGTTGGATGTGGTTTCCGAAGAAATGGGGGAAGATGCGTTGGATGCATTCGATGACGCTGTCATATCGGCCGTAAGATATCTGGATTCCGTTTGTGTCTGCGATAATGACAGACCTATGTCGGATGAATGTATTTCTCCGGAACAATATCAGAATGTCCGTTCGATGTATCTGGGAGTGCCTTTTGATGACCATGCTGCCTGAACTGCGTTGGGTACTAAGGGGTACAAGATGATTATATCATGCCTTGTCCCAAATAATAAGGAACTTATTGATGACAAGTGCTTATGATATAATATTTAAAAGATCATACGGAGAGTATACGTTGAAAGTCGAGTTATATGTTTTTTTTAATATATTTGTAAAGTAAATCTATAAGTTATGAAAAGGATCCTTTTATTTGTTGTGTCTGTGTTTTTTGTTTACATCACTTTCGCGCAAGAACATATGACTTTTAAAGGACATTCAATGGGATGTACCGTTGGGGAAATGGTGAAAAACCTGATAACAGATGGGTACACAGTTAAAGATAATGCAATAGAAGGGGCTGCATTAGTCGGTGCGTTTTTTGGAAGTGAAGCAACGATTTATTTATATCCAAATAAAATAGGAAATTTGAGTAAAGCTGCGGTTGCATATGATATGACGATGTATCAATGGAGACAGATAAAAGTTCATCTCGAAAATCTCGAAGGAGGATTGACCAAGAAATATGGTGAACCCAGTAGTTCGTCAAAAGAATATGATTCTCTATATGATGATGGATCGGGAAGAGAACTCAATGGCTTTAGAAGAGGAGTTAATCAATATAGTGTCCTTTGGGAACTTGAAAAAGGAAATATTTTGCTACTCTTATCTGCCACAAATAATACTCCGCCGATTGTGATTCTCTCTTATATTGATGGAATTAATTCGTCAGTGGATGACCAGCAAGCATACGATGATTTATAAATATGAATTAGGAAACCTAAGAATTTTCTCATTCGTTTATATTTGATCAGATGAGACAATTGTCTCCCATCACGATATTCTATAATCTTTAACTTACTGCTTTTCAGCAAATTCTGTTTGTTAGACCAATGCTAACTTCAAAAGAAGATCGCAGATAATGAACATACTTCAGATATGCTACTTGTTTAGATGAACCGGAATTACCTAAAATAACGTATCTTCTTTAGACTCATTTTTCTGATTCAGATAATCTTTTTTTACATTCATCTGAATCCATATGCAGACTTCTGTTTTCCTTTTACAACATTCTGATTCATTGAGCGGATAATATCACATCCCAGTTTGAGCGAAGTGTCGTCGTTTATTAGTAGGAAGTTTCTAAAACAAATCCGGGAAATTGGCGGATAGCCCGGATGAAATGAGTTTTTTGCTTGTTTTATCCGGAGATGTAACCGAATTTCCGGATTGTTTAGATTCGCTGGTATAACAGCATAGAGCAATAAAGGCAGTTGGCAATTGCCGGTTTATTTGGTCAATTGTATTTCTCTTTCGTCTGGTGGAGAAATGAAAAACACCTCTCTACATCGTAGAAAGGCGTTTTTTCTGGTGGGAGCAGAGGGAGTCGAACCCCCGACCCTCTGCTTGTAAGGCAGATGCTCTAAACCAACTGAGCTATGCTCCCTTTTGCGGTGCGGACGGGACTCGAACCCGCGACCCCCGGCGTGAC
>JAFTYS010000030.1 GCA_017461285.1 Bacteroidales bacterium
GACGGTACATGGATACTTCATATGCAGGCAAAGGAAGCCATCGTAGAACCTCAATGGACATATGATGACCTGGAGGCCTTCTACAGGACGCTTCTGTCTTCTTCGGGTAATGTCGTGAATGTCAGGATATCTTCCAAGGAACTGTCCGAAAAGAAGCCGGCTTCCTCATTTGTACCAGTGACTGGGACTGATTGGGTCGTTACCGACCTCCGCTGATCACTTCACTTCTTCCAATACGAATCCGTCTGAGCACCATGTCCTGAATGTGCCGTCCTCATCATAAATGAGACAGCCATCAAGGTCTGCGCGCTCCTGAAGAAGCTGTATCGATTCTTCCAGCCCCACCACCATGCAATATGTGGCGTATGCGTCAGCAATCAGCCCGTTTTCTGCAACGATGGTTGCGCTCAGCAGGTTGTGAGTTACAGGATAGCCTGACCTCGGATCTATGGAATGGGCGTATTTCTTGCCGTCCTTGACATAGAATTTACGATAATTGCCGGAAGTCACGATTCCGTGAGGACCCTCGGGAGCGCGGAATATGCCCTGTATGTCTGCTCCGAGCTGGTCGTTGCCGTCGACAGGCTTGTCGATTCCCAGCGACCATGGCTTTCCGGAAGGGTTCACTCCGTCGCAGAATATCTCTCCAATGTCGACCATCATGTCCTTGACGCCGACCGAATACAGGTATGATGCGACAAGGTCACAGCTGTATCCCTGGGCTATGGCGTTGTAGTTAAGTCTGCCGTTGTTCCTGGTCATCATCAGTTCCATTCCGCATGACTCCTTCGTTTTCGTCACTTCCTCGTCTGATGGAAACTCTCCGCTCCTGAATCCGAAGCCCCATAGGTCGAACAGAGGTCCTGCTGCAACATCCACCACGCCTTCGGTTTCATGGAAAACTTCAATTGCCCGATGATATATGTCTGCGAACATGCTGTCCTTCATGCATTCTTCATATGTGGCTTCTCCTGCGTTGTATCTGCTCAGGAGCGAGTTTCTGTTATATCCTGAAAGCGTGTTGTCTATCCTCACGAGTATGGCGTCGATCGAATCCCTGATCTCCTCCGCTCCTGCTGCAACCTTTCCATCCTTTCCGTTGAGGTTCAGCTTGACTGTATATGTTCCTCCCTGGGCATATCCTGTTATTGAAATGTAACGGTCCCGCGGGGTACAGGAGATGATAAGTGATGACAACAATATAATGACTGCAAAATGTACTGATATCTTCTTCATAAACGTGTGTAAGGCAAAGTATTTGCACAAAGGTAGCGGTTTTTCAAATTAAAATCCCCATATTTGCAGTTTATCGTTTAAATTTTAGAAAGAGAAAATGAGTCTTAGAAAACTGAACTCGCTTTTACTTGTTGCCGCACTTTTTGTGGCGGCGGTTTCATGTAAGGATGATGATGAGACGGAAACCCTGCCGGAACTGTCCGGCCTCAGGTTTGACTGCCCGTCTTTCGTGGCGCCGGGACAGGCTGTGAGAATGACGGCAAAGGGTGTGACGCATCCTGAAGGTGAACCTGTGAGATATGCATGGAAGGTTACCCCTACCATGCCTGCCTATGATACTACCGATGTAGGTACAGATATTTATGTCCATTGGTTCTCGGATACTCTCCAGACATATACCGTGTACTGTCTGGCTTTCGCGGAAGGATATTACAGTGCTTCATACAGCAGGGAAGTGGCAGTGGTGAAGGGTGGCCTGGACGGTTCGATAACAAAGACCGGCATAAAGTCTTCCGACAGGAAGATAACCGTTGACGGAACCGACTATTATTATCAGAAGGTCGGAAACCTGGAATGGTTCAGAAACAATCTTGCATCAAAGAAATGCGGCACCCCGTATGACAATCTGGATGTAATGACCGACGTATTCGGAAGGTTCTATAATTACGAGGAAGCAATGACTGCTTGTCCGGAGGGATGGCGTCTTCCTACTGAGGAGGACTGGATGTCCCTTGCAGAGGCTGTCGGTTCGCCTGTTTCTGAAAAGTATGCCATGTTTGAAGACGTGGCGTCCAAGCTTCTTGTCAATGCAGCCTTCAACGGCGTGTCCATTCTTGAGTATTGGCCTGTTGTGGGCGATGTGACCAATTCCAGTGCCCTGTCCATGATTCCTTTCGGATATGCAAACCTTGGAAACATGAATGAGGCTGGAAAGTTCCCTGGAGCTTCGTTTGACGGCGTATTCGAATATGTGGCCATGTGGACAGCAGACAAGGTGGCTGAAGAAGAGGGCATGGCATATTACAGGTATATGAGATCGGATCAGCCTGAGATGCTGGTCGGAAAGGGAGACATGAATACATTCGGCGCATCTGTAAGGTGCGTTCGTGACGCTCAATAATAAAATAATAAAAGGAGAAAGCTTATGAAAAAAGGACTTATTACAGGTGTTGTAGTCATCGCCGTACTGGTGGCTGCATTCCTATGGGTTAAGAACGTGTACAACCAGATGGTGGTTTCTGACGAAAATGTTCAGGCTATGTGGTCGCAGGTTGAGAATGTCTATCAGCGCAGGGCTGACCTTATTCCTAATCTTGTGGCGACAGTAAAGGGATATGCATCCCACGAGTCTGAGACTCTGGAAAGCGTCGTTGCAGCGCGTGCAAAGGCTACGCAGGTTACCGTCGATCCTGAAAATCTGACTCCGGAGGCTCTCGAGCAGTTCAATGCCGCTCAGGGAGAACTCTCAAGCGCCCTCGGCAGACTCCTTCTCATCCAGGAGAGCTATCCTGAACTCAAGGCTAATCAGAACTTCCTTGAACTCCAGGCCCAGCTTGAAGGAACAGAGAACAGGATCGCTACAGAAAGGATGAAGTACAATGAAGCTGCAAAGTACTTCAACACAGGTATCAGGCAGTTCCCGGACAATATCGTGGCTTCAATCTTCGGATTTGAGAAGAAGGGTTATTTTGAGGCTCAGGCAGGTGCCGAGACTGCTCCAAAGGTAGAATTCTAAAGAATCAATACATGAAACCTGATAAATTTCTGACCGCGGAGCAGCAGGAGACTGTTGTGGCCGCGGTCAGACTTGCAGAAAAAGGAACCTCAGGAGAAATCAGGGTCCATATCGAAGGTGAATGCTCCGGCGATCCTGTAAAGAGGGCGGAGAAAGTCTTCTTCAGGCTGGGCATGCATAAGACCAAGCTTCGCAATGGAGTCCTTATATATCTTGCATGCAACACCAGGACCTTTGCCATTGTCGGCGATAAAGGTATCAACGATATAGTGCCTGACGGCTTCTGGAATGACGTGGCAGAGACTATGGGAGCAGAATTCCGCAAAGGGCTGTTTGCGGAGGGGCTTGCCAAGGCTGCGGAAATGGTAGGGGAAAAGCTCAAAGACTTCTTCCCATATCAGGATGATGATGTAAACGAACTGCCGGATGATATTTCATTCGCCGAAAATGACAAGGAATGAGACGTATCAGGAAATATATACTGGCATTGACATGCCTTTCTCTGGCAGTCCTGTCGTCTGCGATACCTTCCCGTCCTGATCCGCAGAGGCTTGTGAACGACCTTGCAGGTGTATTCTCGCCTCAGCAGACGGAGACTCTTGAAAGAGTTCTGGTAGCGTTTGATGACAGCACGTCGAACCAGATAACGGTGGTGACGGTAAATGATCTGGAAGGTTATGAACCGTCGGAGTATGCTACACGTATAGGATTGGACTGGCAGGTCGGCTCCGCGGAGTTCGATAACGGTGTCGTGCTTCTGGTCAAGCCCAAGACAGAAGATTCATCGGGACAGGTGTTCATCGCTGTCGGCTATGGACTTGAAGGTGCCATTCCTGATGCTTATGCCAAGAGAATCATAGAGAACGAACTTATCCCGCATTTCAGGGACAATGACTATTATGGCGGCGTCGAGGCCGCATGCGAGGTTCTGATGAAGCTCGCGAGCGGCGAAATCTCTGAGCCGCGTGACGATGACGATGAGGACGCCGGTCTGATTGCACTGATTGCGTTCCTTGTTGTGATCATGGTGATTGTCATTCTGGTTGCCGCGGTAAACGGAGATGATTCCGGCGGAGGATCAGGTGGCCGAAGAACCATATATACCGGTCCTATAATCACTACGGGACGCCATCATGGCGGCGGTTTCGGCGGAGGCTCTTTCGGGGGCGGCTTCGGCGGAGGTTTCGGAGGCTTCGGAGGAGGCTCCTTCGGTGGCGGCGGTGCCGGCGGCAGCTGGTAGCAGATTTACATGACGGATATTATCTTGAGGGCTTCTGAAAGTGCGGTTACAAGCGCTTCGGAAGCCCTCAATACTATGTCCGGACATATGCCCATGGCAGAAAGTGCAAGGGTCAGGAGCGCTGCCGGGATTATCAGTCCGGTCAGAGGCAGGGCTATCATGTTGGTGAGCAGGAAATGTACGGGAAATGTCCGGAAGTATATATAGGCCAGCGGCCCTGTAGTAAGCTGACAGGATATTGACATCGCTGCAGTATTCCACATCCAGCGCAGCGGCCTTGGCATCAGCCTGGCCTTTTGCTCCGGCCAGAAATTCTTTAGCCGTGGGTATATGAATGCGATTCCGGCCATCGCAGCATATGAGAGCTGGAATCCGACCTCGCGCAGTGACGAAGGCGACAGCGTGAGATGTATCAGCAGAGCTGCCATCAGGACGGTTCCCGTACTCTTGAAACGTCCGCACAGCCGTGCGGTTTCTCCGATGAGGATGAACAGGAATGCCCTGACTATCGACGCTCCTGCCCCTGTGGCCAGAGTGTACAGACCGCATGCAAGGACTATCGTCATAGAGCGTGCTGCACGTGCTGAAGGTCTGTTTCCCAGTACAGAGAGCAGCTTTGTCAGAATGCCGTATATTATTCCCAGATGCAGGCCTGACAGGGCAAGGATATGCGAAGCACCGCTTTCGCGGAATGCTTCGGTTATGTGTCTGGGAATATCTGTCCTGTCTCCGATTATCAGGGCTTTTATGATGGCGTTCGTGTCCGGGTTCCTGAATCCGATGCTGTCAATCATTTCTCCGGTCTTCTGCCCCAGAGTGCCTATGGCCTCCATGATGCCGGCCATAAGCGGGCCGGCTGCTGATGTCGCTTCGGAAGTGATGCCGCAGATGATGCCGCATGCGGCCATGCAGATGCCTATGACGATCCTCAATGCCGCGGAAGATAATGATATGTGGCGGTGGTGGAGCAGGACGGCTGCTGAGCATAGAACGGCAGAAAAAGCGAGTGTGGAAGACAGGTGGAACCGTGTGCAGAAGACATGTCCGAACCATAGGACCGCTGCGGTTCCGGCCGTAAACGGTAATGTAATCCCTGCCAAGTCTCTCTCCACTTTCATTTCACACCGAATTTTTGCTAAAATAGCGATAAATTTTTATAACTTTGCAAAGATAGGGTGACAAATTTTTAACTATTGATATATCATGATTATTTTAGTACTCAATTGCGGAAGTTCATCGCTGAAATATCAGCTTCTTGATATGAAGGGTGACGAGGTTTATGATCTGCTTGCCAAAGGTCTTGTGGAAAGAATCGGAATGGAAGCCGGATGCATCAGGCATCAGGCTGCAGGAAAGGAAAAGTTCGAGAAGGAGATGCCGATCGAGGACCATACCGTCGGCATAAAGGCGGTCATCGATGCCCTCCTTGACAAGGAATATGGTGTTCTTTCAAGCCTCGAGGATATAGAGGCAGTCGGCCATAGAGTGGTTCATGGCGCCGAGGAATTCGTCTGCAGCCAGCTGATTACCGACAAGGTGATTGCCCAGCTCGAGAAATGCTCTGTATTCGCTCCGCTCCATAATCCGGCCAACATATTGGGAATCAAGGCAGTGAGTGCAGTTCTTCCTGATGTTCCTCAGGTGGGTGTGTTCGATACTGCATTCCACCAGAGCATGCCGGCTTACGCATACATGTATGGTCTCCCATACGAGTATTATGAGAAATACGGAATCCGCCGTTACGGTTTCCATGGTACAAGCCACAAGTATGTGTCTGCAAAGGGCGCAAAGTTTGCCGGACTGGACATCAATGATTCGAAGATCATCACCTGCCACCTTGGCAACGGAAGCTCGATCGCTGCCGTCATGAACGGAAAGTCTATCGATACCACAATGGGATTCACTCCGCTTGAAGGTCTTCTAATGGGAACAAGATGCGGAAACATCGACCCTGAAGTGGTTACATACATCCAGGAGAAGGAAGGCCTCTCGGCTTCCGAAATGAGCAAGGTGATGAACAAGAAGAGCGGTATGCTCGGTCTTTCATGCCTCTCCTCTGACTGCAGGGACCTCAGCGAGGCTGCGGACGGAGGAAATGCGAAGGCGAAGCTCACTCTCAAGAAGCTTACATATGACATCACCAAGTTCATCGGAGCATATGCTGCTGCCATGAACGGTGTGGACCTTATCGTGTTTACCGGTGGAATCGGCGAGAACAACAGCCGCATCCGCAGAAGGGTATGCGAGAATCTTACCTACCTTGGAGTTAAGTTCGACTATGACGCCAATGCCGTAAGAGGAGAGGACACCATCATCACCCTTCCTGATTCGAAGGTCAAGGTCGCCCTCATCACCACCAATGAGGAGCTCATGATCGCTCGTGACACAATGCATATCGTACAGAACGAAGAATAGTATCAGTCTATATGTTTACCACATTTTCAGAAATATTCGAAGAACTCCGCAGCCGTGGCTCCAGAAAAAGGATGGTTGCCGCATGGGGAGTGGACGGACATACCATAGCAGCTGCCTCAAAGGCGGTTGAACTTGGTCTTGCAGATGTGACTCTGGTCGGAGATAAGGACATGATAGCCAAGGCGTGCGCAGAAGAGAATGTCGATCCGTCGATCTTTACTGTAGTGCATAATCCGTCGGAACTGCCTTCTGTTGCGCAGGCTGTCCAGATGGTGCGTGACGGAGAAGGGGATTTCCTTATGAAGGGATTATGCTCGACAGACAAGTTCCTCCGAGCCATCCTGAACAAGGAGACCGGTCTTCTGCCTCCTAAAGGTACTCTGACACATTGTACGACACTGGAGATTCCATCTTACCATAAGCTTCTCTTTGTGGGTGATGTGGCTGTGATTCCGGCTCCAGACATCAAGCAGAAGCAGATAATCATGGAATGTCTTGTGAAGACGGCCAAGGCTGTGGGAGTGGAGACACCGAAGGTGGCTATAATCGCTGCGACGGAGCAGGTGCTGACAAGCCAGCCTGCCAGTGTCGAGGCGGCCATGCTCTCGAAGATGGTAGACCGCGGGCAGATAAAGGGATGTATCGCTGACGGTCCTTTGGCTCTGGATGTTGCCATAGATCAGGAATCTGTCGCCATCAAGGGGCTTGTCAGCCCCGTAGCCGGCGACGCCGACTGCCTTCTCTTCCCGAACATTGAGTCCGGAAACGTCTTCTATAAGGCGAACTCGAAGCTCGTGCCGGGAGTGCGTCAGGCAGGAATTCTTGTAGGTGCAAAGGTTCCATGCGTCCTTTCGAGCCGCGCTGACAGCATCGATACCAAGCTGAATTCAATCGCAATCGCCGCAATGTCGGTGAAATAATAATATGATTATATGAAAGGGAGAATATTGGTTATCAATACCGGATCGACTTCCAGCAAGATCGGCTTTTACGATTCCGGAGAGAAACTCTTCGAGAAGAATCTCACCCATACTGCTGAAGAGGTAGCAAGATATGAGTCTGTGATGGATCAGACCCCGATGCGTCGGGACGCCATAACTGATTTCCTGGCAGAAAAGGGAATCGAACTGGAGTCGATAGATGTCGCGATGGCACGCGGAGGCCTCATAACCCCGATCCGCACAGGCGTATACGAGGTGAATCAGGAGATGCGTGATGCCCTGATGGCCGGTAAGGAAGGTGTGCATGCATGTAACCTCAGTGCTCTTCTTGCCGATGATATCGCTGTATTGGTAAACCAGGCCCGTGCCTCAAAAGGAATAGAGGATAAGTGCCGGGCATTCATTGCAGATCCTCCTATGGCAGACGAGATGTTGCCGGAAGTCAAGGTGGGAGGCCTGCCTGAATTCCCTCGCAGGACGCTGTTCCATGCCCTGAATTCCCGCGCCATGGTGCGTCGCTATGCCCGCAGCGTCGGCAAGACAAATAAGGATGTGACTGTTATTGTTGCCCATATGGGAGGCGGCAGCTCTGTCTCTCTCCACAGACATGGTCTTGTGATCGATACGAACGATGCGCTGGGAGGTGACGGACCAATCAGTCCTGAACGTGCGGGAAACGTGCCGGGATTCCCTCTTGTGGAGAAGTGCTTCAGCGGAAAATGGACCGAAGCACAGATAAAGAAGCGTCTGGTAGGTCGCGGTGGTGCCGTGGCATATTTCGGAACAAATGATTTCCGCGAGCTTGTCGCTCGTGCAGAGGCAGGTGACCAGGAGGTGGACACCTTCCTCAAGGGCTACTGCATATCGTTCGCAAAGTATATCGCAGGGCTTTCGACTGTAGTTTACGGCAAGGTGGATGCCATAGTGCTCACCGGCGGCATAGCATACAGCGAGTATATCACGAGGCAGATATCTGAACGTGTGGAATTCATAGCTCCTGTGGTGGTATATCCTGGTGAGAATGAACTTGAATCACTGGCAGAGAACGGATACGGAATCCTTGACGGGGAATTCGATATCCACTATTATCATCCGGATCATTTCTGATTATCTGACCCTTACTTATAGAACAGGTTGCGCTCTGGAAGCTTGCTGCTGTAAAGTTCACGGCACTGCTTGAAGAGCGCTTCCGTGTATCTGGCCTGTCCGGGACCTCGGTATGTGCTGGTATTGGTGATCATGACCCAGCACTCTCCGTCAGGAAACTGCCTTACGAGGGCGCATGTTCCGGAAAGCGTGCCCGTACGGCTCCAGCCCTTTTCCGGAGCAGTGTCGTTCCATCCTAGCGAGAATGTGTCCTTGTCGAAGTATTCGATCATCTGTTCGAACGCTTCCTGTGAGATGATGTCCGGTACTTCCGGACGTCCGTCGATCGAAGCGACAAGACGGGCGATTTCTGCGGGAGAAGCGCACCATGCTCCCGCTCCCGACAGCAGGGGAATGTTGTTGCCGCCATAGCATCTTTCGACCATTTCTCCGTTGTCCGAATAGTCTTCAATGTATTTCCCGTCTCCGTTGTGGGTGTAATAGCGCACTTCGTTCTCCCTTTTGTCCGCATAATAGTTCCCGCCTATATGCATGTCATAGCATCCCGCAGGTGCCAGTACCTGGGTGCGGATGAATTCCTCATAAGGCATTCCGGATACCTTCTCTATGATCTCCGACAGCAGCAGATATCCGAAATTCGAATACCTCTGCCAGGTGCCCGGCATGAAGCTGAGCTTTCTTCCGAGAACGAGCCTGTAGAAATCCTCTTTTACAGGGGGAACATCCAGCTGCATCTGATGCTTGACGTCCCTGGATGAGAAGAGCGGGTCGCGGTAGAAGCCTCCCTGATGGCGGAGAAGATGTTCCACAGTAATCTTATGATGGTTCTTGTCCTTGATGACTGATGTGAAGAGAGAGTTGGAAAGGATCCCTGAAGGGCCGAATACAGTGTCCTTGATGCTGAGCGAATCCCTGTCCTGAAGGACCATGATGCCTGCAGCCGTTATCAGCTTGGATACCGAGGCCATGCGCATGATGTGCGACGGCTCCATCTTTACTCCCATCTCTTCGTCAGCCCAGCCGTATCCTTTTGCGTACAGCAGGGAGTCATTGCGTGTTATGGCCAGCGACGCTCCTTTCAGCTCCCATCTCCTCATGTATGCTTCGACCTTCCTGTCCAGACCGTTGAGCTCTGCAAACTCAGACGAGTCGTTGGTCAGGATTTCGTTAAGCTTGACCCTGTCGGGAGCCAGCTCCGCAGGCTTGGACAGAGGAGTCTTGATCACGATTGTGGCTGTCGCGACTACTGCGACAGCTATGGCTGCTATGATTAGGGCTGAAGTTTTTTTCATTTTAGGTTATAGGAGTCCTGATCGTCTGGCGAAATCAATTATAAAATCTGCTGTTCCTTCTATACCGAGGATGCTGGAATCTATGCAGAGGTCGTATGTCGATGCAACGCCCCAGTTTCCGAATGTGAAATAATTGTAATACTCTTCTCTAGATCTGTCCTTCTGGAGTATAAGGGCCTCAGCCTTATCTTCAGGAAGGTCGTGACGCTCGCAGATTCGTTCCACTCTTACTGAAAGAGGAGAAGTTAGGAATACATTCAAAGTATTGTCGAAGTCTCTAAGCACATAGTCCGAACACCTGCCTACTATTACTGCCGATCCCTGTTCAGCTATCTTTCTGATGGTCTCGCACTGGATCTCGAACAGGCCGTTGTCGCTCATATAGTTCTCCGTCGGGGATGTGTATATGCTTGTAAATATGGACGAGAGCGAGAATGTCCTGCGCTTTTCATCGCTCTGCTCGAAAAGCTCTGCGCTGAATCCGCTGTCCTGTGCCGCCTTGCGTATGAGCTCCCGGTCATATACAGGAATGCCCAGCTTGCGTCCAAGCTCCGAAGCTACTCCAAGTCCGCCGCCTCCGAACTGTCTTCCGATGTTGATGATGATGTTCTTTCCCATATATGCTGTTCCTTATAGATTGCTGCCCAGGATAGACGGATCGTCGCCGTCCTTGAGCATGTTGAACTTACTGAAGAGTCTTCCGAGCATGAAGACGGTCATTATCGTTGCAAGTCCGTCCGAAATAGGGAAGCTTGCCCATATGCCGTCCGCACCATAATACAGAGGCAGAAGGTAGAGGAGAGGCAGAAGGAAAAGTATCTGTCTTGACAGCGACAGAATGATGGATTTCCTGACCATTCCCAGACTCTGGAAGAAATTGGTCGCTATCATCTGGAATCCTACTATAGGGAAGATGATGGTCGTAATCCTCAAGGCTCTTGCCGAGAGTTCCATCAGCTGTTCGTCGTGGGTGAATATGCCGACTGCCGCTCTAGGGAAGAACATTCCGAAAATGAAGCAGAGGGTGGTCATCACCATTCCGAGCCTGGCTGTCTTCCAGAATACTTCCTTTACCCTTGAATACTGACGCGCTCCGTAATTATATCCGGCGATAGGCTGCATTCCCTGGTTGAGACCCATGCAGATCATCATGAACATGAAGATGAAGCGGTTGCAGATTCCATAGGCTCCGATTCCCAGGTCGCCGATGTACTTTCTCAGCTGCTGGTTGATGAACAGGGTCACAAGGCATGCGGCCGAATTCATGAGGAACGGCCCCATTCCGATCGAGAGGGAGTCTTTCGCAACCCTCATGTCAAGTCTGAAGATGCCCTTTTCGAAATGGAACGGCCTGCTGCGGTCGTTGAAGTGCTTCATGACAACCAACATCGCGACGGTCTGTGCGATTACGGTGGCCCATGCAGCTCCCTTTATGCCCATGTCGAATACGAAGATGAATATAGGGTCCAGTATCGTGTTGAATACGACGGTGAATATCGTCAGAGCCATTGCCTTCTTCGGATTGCCGGATGAGCGCATGGCTGCATTCAGTCCGAAATAAAGGTGGGTTATCACGTTGCCGATGAGTATTATCGTGATGTATTCCTTGGCATACGGTAGGGTGTTTTCACTGGCGCCGAAGAAGTACAGTATCGGGTCGATGAATATCAGGGCGACAGCCATGAAGACCAGACCTATGATGGTGTTCAGGGTTACTACATTGCCGAGGACCTTGTTGGCGGCCTTGTAGTTCTTCTGGCCGAGGAGTACGGAAAGCATGGTGGCGGCTCCGGCTCCGACAAGGGTTCCGAAAGCTGTCGAGAGGTTCATGAGCGGAAAGGTGACAGCCAGACCGGAGATTGCCAGCGGACCTACTCCCTGTCCGATGAAGATGCTGTCAACCATATTGTAGAGGGAGGATGCCGTCTGTGCTATGATGGCAGGCAAGGCATACTGCTTGAGCAGTCTGCCTATCTTTTCCGTTCCGAGCTCAGTGGGGATTGCGTTTGTTCCAGATGCCATTCCTTTTACTCCGGCTTTTTCACGATCTCTATTTCAAATGACAGCGGTGCGAATCCCGGTATGCTTTCTCCGCTTCCTGAATATCCGTATCCATATTCGGAAGTGAAGACGCCGATGCCGTGCTCGAACTTGCGCATCTGCCACAATGTAAGGGCGAATCCGCTTATGATGGATGAGCTGCTGCCCATGGTGATGTCGGTGTATTTTTCACCCCAGTTGATCTTTACAGGTTCATAAGTCCTAGAAGAAGACCATATTCCGCTATCCTTGGCCAGTCTTTCGTCTGTTGTGTCGAATACGGTTCCGTCAAGCAGACGGCCTGTGTAGTTGATGTAGATTGTTGTGTCTTTAGGGAATGATGTGGTGTCCTTGATCGGAGCGAGTCTCTTGTAGTAGAATCCGCCGTGGTCCTTGAGGGAGTCAGCCACAGTCATGTCTCCGAACTTGTCGCTGTTCGCCTTGAAGTATTCTCCGATCTTGCCGATCTGCCATTTCTCAATGTCTTCGGTGAAGTCGCGAACCTTGAGTTCGTAGATCGTATTGGATGCGCTGTTGGATTCCTCAAGGTATTCCTCTTCAGTATCGTATGTCTCGTAAGATATCAGCCATGAAGGGACGATTACCTTTCTGCGGCCTCCGGCCTTCATTCCTGAAAGGGCCTCGGCAAGTCCTGCAGGGAGCGTTCCTTCCATCGTGGTCTGGAACTTCGGACCGTAATAGTTGCCTTCCTTGTACTTTCCGAGCTGCTTGGCCTTATCCTCTTCGGTATAGGTCAGGATATTACCTTCAAGATCGGTTGTGGTGTAGTCCATGAGCACATATCCGCCTTCTTCTACAGGAATGCCGGTGCCGGGCTCGTCTTCGAGGATGTATATGCCAAGTCCGGTAGGCCTGGCGTCAGGATGGTTGATTTCCATCCATGCGTCGAAATATCTCTTGTTTGCATCATTTGCGCCGCTTGGTGCCACCTTGGCACAGCCTGTAAATGCTATTGCAGCAGCAATTGAAAGGAATGAAACTATAATCTTCTTCATTAGGTGTTACTTTCTTATGAACCGACAAAGATAATAAAAAATGTGGTATGTGCTTAATCATTCGCAACTCCGACAACCCAAATCTTCCAAAGTTGGGCGGAATTTGCAGGAATCATGCCAAATACCTCGTTCCCGAATCCGTACTTTCCGGATAAAAGTATCTCACATTCTTCGCCGGCCTTCACACCCACAAGACCGTCACGAAGTCCCGGAATGAGCTTCGCTTCGGCCATGCTGATCTCATATATCTTGTAATCGGCGTCCGTAAGGTTCCAGTCTGCCTGCTCGGCGGTCTCCTGATGGTTTGTCACGAAAAGGTTGGATGCGCTGAAGTTCCCCGAAAACGTATAGCCTGCATAATAGAATGACACGAACCCTTTGCGGTCAAGCTCCTCTCCTTCTCCTTCCTTGAGCACCAGCCTGTTGGCGCCTCCGTTCCTGACAGAGCGGTACTGGTCGCCCTTGCCTGTAATATAGCTGTCTATCTTGCTTTCCTGATTGTTGTATGACTGCTCCAGCTTGCTGCCAACACATGATGTGGCCAGTGCCATGATGATGGCCGAAAATATGCTAATTGTTCTTTTCATCCTTCAGAAATGTATGTGTGACACGTTCTATGTATTCTTCGACCTCGCTTATGCTGCGCACATCTTCCGGGACATGGAGGCGGCCTCCTGCCGCATTCTCATGTCCTCCTCCATTGAAATGGCTTCTGGCGCACATGTTGGCTGAAGTTCCGCGCTTTGAGCGGATGGA
Organism: Bacteroidales bacterium; assembly: GCA_017461285.1. The sequence goes on from JAFTYS010000030.1 coordinate 13,779, forward strand.
GATCCTTATCCTGTCCTCGTCTTCCTTTGCGAGTATGCTCATCCTGACGTCTGCGATCGACAGAGGCATGTTCACGAAACCTTCGGTGTCTCCCTCTTCCGTCCTGTATTCTTCCATCGTCTTCCTGTCCAGCACGATGTATGCCACGCCGTCTGGAGTTATCTTGAGAAGATCCTTCATCATGTGGCCCATCAGGCGGAGCCTGTTTTCTCCGTACTGGTTATATATCCTGTTCAGTATGAAGTCTCTGTCAGTGCCTGCCGCCAGAAGGTCCGAAGCCATGTGCAGGGTGGACGGGTATACCGAGTTCGCGAAGTTGTTCGTGTCTGTCGTCATTCCGGTCATCAATGCCTGCGCGCATTCCTTTCCGAGCCTTGATGCGTCGTTTTCGACATGGGAAGTGCGGATCAGGATCTGGTAGAGCAGCTCCGATGCCGACGATATCTCCGTCTCTGAAAAAGATAGGTCGAAGAGTTCTCTGGAAGGGTTCAGATGGTGGTCTGTCAGGATCTTCTTTCCGGAATGTTCCGAAAGAGGGGCCTCCAGCCGGTCAGTCCTGTGGAATGCATTGAAGTCCAGGCAGATGGCAAGGTCGCTTTCTTTGATTGCAGCACATGCTTCGGCCGGCCTGTCCTCAAATATGATGATGTCGTCGGACATGTCTTCCGAGACAAGGAAAGACAGGTAAGATGGGTATGGGTCGTTGAGGATTATCTTTGGCGATTTCCCCAGGCTCCTGAGGTAGTGGTACATGGCGATGGAGCTTCCCATCGCGTCTCCATCGGGCTTCATATGGGTCACGATGCAGATGCGTTCCGCCTCGCCTGTCATTCTTTCAAATGTGCATATGTTGCCTGAATTGATGTCTTTCATCGTTTTCATCGTTTATTTTGATGGCGCAAAATTACAAATTATATTGCATTTCATAAATCAATTTCATAACTTTGTCCGGAATTTAGAAAAAGAAAATAAAACACTAAAAATAATGGGTTCAATTATTAGAAAGGTATTTACCTACTTAATCCTCCCTGCATGCATCGTAGGATTGACTTATTTCCTTGTTAAGAGTATCATGGAGCCTGTTGAGTTCAACAAGCACAAGGACTACCGTACTGAAGTCGCAGTTCAGCGTCTGAAGGACATCCGTGACCTCCAGGTTGCTTACAAGAACGTGAACGCACGTTATGCTTCGACAATGGATTCCCTCATCATGTTCTACAATGAGGGCAAGATGAAGATCGCTCTCCAGGTCGGTTCAAAGGACGACTCTCTTGCAATGGCGCACACAGACCAGATCAAGAAGAAGTATCGCCACCTCAAGGGTGACAAGCTCAATCAGAAGCTTCACGAGCTCTATCTTGCAGGCGAGCAGAACCTCGTGTTCCAGGTTACAAGCGAGATCGCTGTGAAGGATACCATCTTCAACAGCCGTCCAGGTTTCGTAGTAGACTCTCTCGCTTATATTCCTTTCAGCGGCGGTGACACTGTGATCCTCGCATCTACAATCAAGAAGGTATCAGGAGTGAACGTTCCTCTCTTCGAGGCGAAGATGCCTTACAAGAGCCTCCTCAGAGGTCTTGACAACCAGCTCCGTATCAACCTTGACGCAGAGCAGGAAGACAAGGGCCACTATAAGGGTCTCATGGTCGGCAGCATCGACGCTCCTAACAACAACGCAGGTAACTGGGAGTAATGTTTCCCATAATGCGCTGGCTTTAAATTCTATTGCTATGTCGCAGAATACAGACAGGATATCCATTCAAGTCGGCTTGAGTGGATATTCTTTTAAAATACAGACAGCCGACGAAGTGAGGACGTCCCCATGGATGTCTGCGGAGCGCATATTCAGCACTCCAGAGTTTCTGCAGCGTTATGACAAGGTGGAGATATCTGTGTTCACCCCTAAGGTGACATTGGTGCCTGACCAGTTCAACAATACGGATGATGCACTCCGGATGCTGAGTCCGGTGGCAGATGTTCAGAAGGACGATGAGGTGACTTCGATATCTGTCCCCGAGTTTGCCGCTTCTCTGGTTTATTCCAATAATATCGGCGAGACTTTGTCAAGGGCGGTTTCAGAGACCGTGATGGACAAAGAGGGCAACAAGAGCACTCCGCTGCCTGAAATGTATTTCATGCTGAGGTCTGTCCTTGATCTGCAGGATTACAACAAGATCCTCGCTTCATACATGGATGGAGTGCTTTATCTTGTGATAGCCCAGGGCAGGAGCCTTCTCCTGTGCAACTCCTTCCACGCTCCGGATTTTACCACTGCCCAGTACTTCATCTTCCTGGCCTTGAAGAATCTTCAGCTGAATCCGGAAGTGTCCACAATATGTTTCCGTACTCCTTTGACGGATGATGAGGAAATGTCACTGTACCGTTATTTCAAGAATGTCGAACTCGTATAGACCATGAGGATAATAGGAGGAAAATACAAGGGAAAGACAATCTTGCCCCCGCAGGGATACAAGGCAAGGCCTACGACTGATTTTGCCAAGGAAGGCCTCTTCAACATATTGAACAACGAATACGAGATGGAGGGACTTCAGGTCCTTGACCTTTTCGGAGGAACAGGTGCCATCTCGTATGAATTCGCGTCCAGAGGAGCTTCTCGTGTCTATTGCGTAGAGATGCTTCCTCTTCATGCAAATTTCATAAAGTCCCAGGCGGCAAAATTCGGCATGGATAACCTTACCGTAGTCCGCCATAATGTCTTCGAGTTCCTTGAGATATGTCATGAGAAGTTCGATCTGATATTCGCCGACCCGCCATATGCGATCGACGGTCTGGCTGATATTCCGGACAAGGTCTTCGCAAAAGACATCCTCCACCCGGGTGCATACTTCATCCTGGAGCATCCGGATGAATTCAATTTCGAATCCCATCCCTTCTTTGTGAAGGAAAAGAAATATGGCAATGTCCATTTTTCGTTTTTTGAGAAAAAGTAGTGTATAATTGTTAGTGTAGTTATGAAACTTAACCTTAAAGAAGTATTCCAGCCGAAACTTTTCGGAATGTTCGGCAAGGGCAGGTATGACAGCAAGAAATTCACTTCAGACCTGATTGCCGGAATCATTGTGGGCATCATCGCCCTTCCTCTGGCCATCGCATTCGGTATCGCCAGCGGAGTGACCCCTCAGCAGGGACTTATCACAGCAATAGTTGCAGGTTTCCTGATCTCGTTCTTCGGAGGCTCGAACTTCCTTATCGGAGGTCCTACCGGAGCTTTCATCGTGATCGTTGCCGGCATAGTCGGCCAGTACGGCATGCAGGGACTCATAATAGCGACCATCATGGCCGGAGTCTTCCTCGTGGTCATGGGAGTTTGCCGCATGGGTGTCATCTTCAAGTTCATACCTTATCCTATCGTGGTAGGATTCACGAGCGGTATCGCCTTGACGATCTTTTCTACCCAGATGAAGGACTTCTTCGGCCTGCCTCTTGACCTTCAGGTCCCTGCAGGATTCATACCTCAGTGGGGATGCTATTTCCAGAACATCGGCAGCATCGACTGGGTGGAGTTCGCAATGAGCATGGCATGTCTGATCATATGCTTCAGCTGGAGCAAGGTGACTAAGAAGATTCCCGGATCCCTCATAGCATTGATCCTCGGTACGGTAGTGTCTGTGCTTCTGAACAAGTTTGCAGGAGTTGAGCTTGCGACTATCGGTTCCAAGTTCCCTGAACTTGCGAACGGTCTGCCTATGCCGAAGCCGGTTGCTCCCGAATTCGATTTCGAAACAGTGAAGGGACTCGTCTCTCCGGCATTCACGATAGCCATCCTCTGCGCCATAGAGTCGCTTCTTGCTGCGATGGTGGCAGACGGTGCGACGGGTAAGCAGCACCATGCCAACACCGAGCTCATAGGTCAGGGAATAGCCAATATCATTACGCCTCTGTTCGGAGGTATTCCTGCGACAGGTGCGCTCGCCAGAACCATGGCAAGCATCAACAACGGCGGAAAGACTCCTCTCACAGGTATAATCCATGCGGTAGTGCTTCTCCTCATCTACCTCTTCCTGATGCCATATGCGGTATATATCCCTCTTTCATGCCTTGCTGCCATCCTCGTGCAGGTCGCATACAACATGAGCGAGTGGAAGACCTTCAAATATCTTCTCCGCGGAGACAAATCTGACGTTGCAGTACTTCTGATCACATTCTTCCTGACAGTCATCGTTGACCTTACCGTAGCGATTGAGGTTGGAGTCCTTCTTGCCATTGTGCTTTTCGTACGCCGTGTCATGGAGACCTCGCAGATCAATGTGCTTCAGGAGCATAGCCTGGCTGCCACGGAGGATCCTGAGAAGGCTGCGATGGACGATACGGACCGCCTTGACATTCCTGACGGAGTCGAGGTCTATGAAATCGACGGTCCTTTCTTCTTCGGACTTGCCAGCCGTTTCGAGGAACTTGAGAAGATGAAGAACAAAGGGGCCAAGGTTCGTATAATCAGAATGAGGAAGGTTCCGTTCATAGACTCTACAGGAGTCAACAACCTCCGCAACCTTTGCGAACGTACACGCAAGAGGGGAGTGACCGTAATACTTTCAGGAGTTACCGAGAAAGTCCAGGCATCCCTTCATAAGTTCGGAGTAGATAAGGAAATCGGTGCAGAGAATATCTTCCCTCACATTATCCCGGCTCTTGAAAAAGCGACATCACTTGTAAAGGAATAAATATATGTATACAAAGGAACACGGCCTGTATGTGGCCCACGGCCCGAACGGCCCTATTTCAATCTGCGGAAAGATGGCGAACCGCCACGGACTTATTGCCGGTGCGACAGGTACGGGAAAGACCGTTACCCTCCAGGTGCTGGCGGAAACCTTCTCCCAGGCAGGAGTGCCATGCTTCATGGCGGATATGAAGGGAGACCTTTCCGGTATAAGCCAGACAGGCTCAATGAGCGGATTCATAGAGAAGAGATGTGCCGAGTTCGGCATCACATCTCCTGAGTTCGGCTCATGCCCGGTACGTTTCTTTGATGTGTTCGGAGAGCAGGGCCATCCTATGAGGACCACGGTGTCGAACATGGGCCCGCAGCTCCTGTCCCGTCTGCTCGGACTTAACGAGACACAGGAAGGCGTGCTCAATATCGTTTTCAGGATAGCGGATGACAGGGGACTTCTTCTGATAGACATGAAGGACCTGCGCTCCATGCTGAACTATGTGGCCGAGAATGCAAAGCAGTATACGGCAGCATATGGAAACATCAGCGCCCAGAGCGTCGGCGCTATCCAGAGGGCTCTTCTCACTCTTGAGAACCAGGGCGCGGACAAGTTCTTTGCCGAGCCTTCATTCGACATATACGACCTTCTCCAGAGCGAGCAGGGCAAGGGTGTGCTGAATGTGCTTGCAGCCGACAGGCTCATGCTCCAGCCTAAGCTTTATTCTACCTTCCTTCTGTGGCTTCTTTCGGAGCTTTATGCAAGGCTTCCCGAAGTGGGCGACATGGATCTTCCGAAGCTTGTGTTCTTCTTTGATGAGGCTCATATGCTTTTCGACGAGACTCCAAAGGCTCTTGTGGACAAGATCGAACAGGTGGTCAGACTTATCCGAAGCAAGGGTGTCGGCGTGTATTTCGTGACCCAGAGCCCTACCGACATTCCGGAGGAGATCCTTGGCCAGCTCGGAAACCGTGTGCAGCATGCCCTCCGTGCCTTTACTCCGAAGGACCAGAAGGCCGTAAAGACAGCTGCAGAGACATTCAGGGCAAATCCGGCATTCAAGACGGCAGATGCCATAATGGAGCTTGGCACCGGCGAGGCTCTTGTGTCGTTCCTTGATGAAAAGGGAGCACCGTCAGTTGTTGAGCGTGCAAAGATCCTTTTCCCTTTGAGCCAGATAGGCGCCGTGACCGAAGGCCAGCGCGGACAGATCATCAGTCAGTCCCGTCTTTATGGCAAGTATGACAATGTAGTCGACCGCGAGAGTGCGTTCGAGGTGCTGATGGAAGAGGCCGAGGCAGCGATGAAGGCCGAGCAGGAGGCAGCGGAAGCCGCTGCCGCTGCGGAGGCGGAAGAGCAGGCTGCCAAGGAGAAGAAGTCCGGAAAAGGCGGCGGGTTCCTGAAGGGCATAGTTGGAGCTGTAGTGGGTGCCATGGTCACAAGCGTGACAAGCTCCATAGGCAGTGAGGTGTCAAAGAAGGTGACAGGCAAGAAATCCAAGACAACTGCAAAGGATATAGCAGGAAAGGCGGTAGGATCTGCCGCACGCACTGCGACACGCCAGCTTACCCGCAGCGTTCTGGGAACTCTGCTGAAATAGTTACATAAGCCATCGGGACATGTCCTGTCCTTCTGCTATGGCATTGCGGATAGTGGTCGACGAAATGTCGACCATTTCTGCATTCATAACGCTTATTCTGAACGAAGGGTCTTCTTCCGTAAGGTCCTTGATGATCATGTCGAGGTCGAATCCCTTGCGCGGATATACGGCAGCTCCGTATTCCTTGAGTATGCGGCCGTAGTCGCGCCATCTGCGTATGTCCGCCAGATTGTCTGCGCCCATCACGAGGGTGAATGTGTTTTCCGGCTCGCGTTCGCGTAGAGCGTCAAGGGTCCTGATCGTGTAGTGAGGCGCCGGCATTCTAAGTTCTATGTCATCAACCTTCACCTTTCCCTCAGGTGCTGGGGACATTACGGACACCCCCGGCTTCCCTTCGGTCAGCCACCCCCTAGCCGTGGGTGGCATGTATCCTGCATGTTCCCCAGCACCTGAGGGAAAATGACGTTTTACTGCTTCTACGGCGGCGTTGTAACGGTCCATTCCGGAGTCGGCGCTTATGCCATCCTTCAGCGGATTCTTGGGAGAAACTATCAGATATACGCAGTCGAAGCCTCCCTCGCCGGCAAGATATTTCATGATGGCAAGATGGCCTATGTGCAACGGATTGAATGATCCGCTGTATACCGCGATGTTCATTATTTATTAAGGAAGTCTCCGATGACCTGCTCAGCTTCTTCAAAAGCCTTCTGAAGGTCGTCGTTTATGAGTACATGGTCGAACTTTCCTGCCGCGAACTCCATTTCCGATGCGGCCTTTGCGACGCGCTTCTCGATAGCTTCAAGGGTGTCTGTGCCTCTGCCTATAAGCCTTTCGCGAAGGACTTCCACTGATGGGGCCTGGATGAATACTGAGAAAGCCTTGTCTCCGAATATCCTCTTGAGGTTCACTCCGCCCTGCACGTCGATGTCGAAGATTATCACATGACCTTTGGCCCAGATGCGCTCGACCTCAGACTTGAGGGTGCCGTAGAATGATCCGGCATATACCTCTTCGTACTCCACGAACTTGTCTTCTGCGATCATGCTGCGGAACTCGTCTGCAGTAAAGAAATAATATTCCTTGCCATGCTGTTCCTGTCCTCTTGGAACTCTCGAAGTCGCTGAAATTGAGAATTCAAGCTCCGGATGCAGTCCGAGCAGATGGTTTACTATGGTGCTTTTGCCGGCTCCTGAAGGGGCTGAGAATATTACTACTTTCCTGTTCATGACGTATGATTGTTCTTTGTGTGGATTATTCTTTCAATATTGCGCAAAAATAATTATTTTTGCCAAGATTTTGTGTTAACGAAACGATTTTTAAACAAATTATACGATTATGATTTCTTACAAGGAACTCGGCCTCGTGAACACCAAGGAAATGTTCGCTAAGGCAATTGACGGTGGCTATGCCATCCCAGCATTCAACTTCAACAACATGGAGCAGCTTCAGGCTATCATCTCAGCAGCAGCTGAGACAAAGTCTCCGGTTATCCTTCAGGTTTCAAAGGGCGCACGCCAGTACGCAAACCAGACTCTCCTCCGTTACATGGCAGAGGGTGCTGTTGAGTACGCAAAGGAGCTTGGTTGGGCAAATCCTCAGATCGTTCTTCACCTTGACCACGGTGACTCTTTCGAGACTTGCAAGAGCTGTATCGACATGGGCTTCTCTTCAGTCATGATCGACGGTTCACACCTTCCATACGACGAGAACGTAGCTCTTACAAAGAAGGTAGTTGAGTATGCACACCAGTTCGACGTGACAGTTGAGGGTGAGCTCGGAGTACTCGCAGGTGTTGAGGATGAGGTAAGCTCAGACCACCACACTTACACCAAGCCAGAGGAAGTTGTAGACTTCGTTACAAAGACTGGCTGCGACTCTCTCGCTATCTCTATCGGAACTTCACACGGTGCATACAAGTTCACTCCAGAGCAGTGCACTGTAGATCCTGAGACTGGTCTCCTCGTTCCTCCTATGCTCGCTTTCGACGTTCTCGAGGGTGTTGAGAAGGAACTCCCAGGATTCCCTATCGTTCTCCACGGATCATCATCAGTTCCACAGGAAGAGGTTGCTACAATCAACCAGTACGGCGGTGCTCTCAAGGCTGCCATCGGTATTCCAGAGCCATGGCTCCGCAAGGCTGCCGAGTCTGCAGTATGCAAGATCAACATCGACTCTGACTCACGTCTCGCAATGACAGCAGCTATCCGCGAGGTATTCGCTAACAAGCCTGCAGAGTTCGACCCACGTAAGTACCTCGGTCCTGCACGTGACAACATGAAGAAGCTCTACATCCACAAGATCGTCAACGTTCTTGGTTCAAACGGAAAGGCTGAGTAATTCTCATGCATAAATGAATAAGGGTTCATGTCTGACATGAACCCTTATTTTTTATGTGTATAAGATCATTTGCTTGCGATATAGTACTCGTAGTCTTCCATCGAGCGGAGGATCACATCCTTTGCCACGTCAGGACCGTAGATGCTGATGAACTGCATTCTGCTTGTGTGCTCTCCGGGGATGTCCTTGTATGTGCTGAAATAGTGGATGAGGCGTCTGATGATGTCAGAAGGCACCTGCTCGATATCTGTCATCGATCCGTAGACTGCGTCGTTCTTCAATACGGCGATGATCTTGTCGTCAGCCTGGTTGTGGTCCAGAAGACGGAGGCCTCCGATCGGGCGGGCATTTACGATGATGTCACCATGCGTCACGTCCTTTTCCGTCAGTATGCATATGTCAAGAGGGTCGCCGTCTCCCTCGATGTCGAAGCGGACGAGGGCCTTGTTGGTCAGCTCAGCCATCTTTGTGCCGCAGTATGTCCTTGGGAGGAATCCGTAAAGGGAAGGTACGATGTTCGAGAATTTCTGCGGACGGTCAAGCGAAAGGTAGCCGGATTCCTTGTCTACTTCATACTTTACTGTATCTGTAGGCACGATCTCTACGAATGCCCTTACCTCGTCCGGGACGCTCTGTCCAAGGCTTATTCCGTGCCATGGATGGGCTTTATGTGCGTGGCTGAAATCCATCATGAATTGTTTTTAAAACACACAAAGTTAATAACATTTTCAATCAATCGTTCATTTTCAGCAGTTTTTCGCCGATAATGCGTGCTGAAATCCCGACCAGTTCCTCGCACGGACGTTTCCTGTAATATTCCGGGGTCCTGTCTGAAGGTTCCGGCGATTCTGCCGGAACCGCTGCAGACGACCCCATGGGCACGAGTCCCAGGAGTTCCTTGCATACGATCGAACCGTTTATCTTGCGGAATTCTCCGGCCGCTTCCTGGACCAGAGCGTAGTTTCTGGTCCTGCCTTCCTTGGCTGACGGGTCATCGGCCGGGGATATGAGCCCGGCCAGCATGACCATTCCGCTCACGCTTCCGCATACTTCGCGCATCCTGCCCATTCCGCCGCCGAATCCGGAAGAAAGCGATGCGGCCAGGGTGTCGTCCAGTCCGAACAGGTCGCTGTATGCGAGCACAACGGCCTGACAGCAGTTGTATCCGTCTTCCTTGAAGAGTCTTCTGGCTTTTGCGACTCTTTCCTCTATGTCAAAATCCATCATATTCTGTTTATCTTTATCACGTTCTTGAGGTTGCGGATCTGTGAGGTCACCTTGTCCAGCTCCAGGTTGCTTGGCACGGCTATCTTCATGGTGATGTCGTATGTGCCCTGCCTGTCGTTTTCCGCTACGTTGAACATTCGCAGCGAAGCCCTGAACGAATTGACTATGTCCATTATTTCATTGATCACAGACGGCTCGTCGTTGGTGACAACCCTCAGGCCGGTCTGGAAGTTTCCGCTGCTCGGATTCTCGCTCCATTTCACCTTCTGTATGCGGTAAGGGTACATGTCCATCAGTCTGCCTGCGTTAGGACATGACATTCTGTGGATCTTGATGCCTTCGGTACGTGTCACGAAGCCGAATACATCGTCTCCGAACACTGGATTGCAGCATTTCGCCATTCTGTAATCCAGACCTTTCACGTTCTTGGCGTCGATGACGAGGATATCGTCTGAACCCTTTTCATGGACGACATCGCGGCCTTTCTTTTCCGGTTCCGCGGCAACTGTCTGTTCCTGGCTGCCCTGCGTCAGTTCGATTATCAGATTCTTGACTTCTGCAACGTCCAGCAGGCCTTCTCCGATGGCAGCGTAGAATGCGTTGATTGTCTTGTACTGGAGCTTCTTGAGTATTGCCGCCATGGTCTCGTCTTCAAGCTCCATCTTCCAGTTCTTCAGTCGCCTGCCCAGAATCTCCTTTCCGTCGGCAGCCTTCTTGAACTCCGCCTCGCTCAGCTTCTGGCGTATCTTGTTCCTGGCCTTTGTCGTGACAACGATGTTGAGCCAGTCTGAAGACGGCTTCTGGTTCTTTCCGGACATGATCTCGACAATGTCTCCGGTCTTGAGCTTCTCGTTGATCCTTACGGCCTTTCCGTTTATCTTTCCGCCGGTGCACTTGACTCCCAGGTTTGTGTGGATGTCGAACGCGAAGTCGAGCACGGTCGCTCCTGAAGGGAGCTTTCGGAGCTCTCCTGTCGGAGTGAAGACGAAGACGTCCCGAGTAGGAATCTCATGAACCTCATCCTCGTAATATGACGCCATAGGGTCGCCTTCCGATCCCAGCGGACTTTCCAAGGCCTTTCTTACTGCCGTAAGCCATTTGTCCAGAGTCGCCTCGTGTCGGATTCCTTTGTATGACCAGTGTGATGCCAGACCGCTTTCCGCCATGTCGTCCATCCTCTTTGTCCTGATCTGGACTTCCAGAAAGCTTCCTTCTCGGTTCTTTACCGTTATGTGGAGTGATTCGTATCCGTTCGGCTTCGGATTGGAAAGCCAGTCCCTAAGTCTCTTTGTATCGGATTCATACTCTTCCGTCACGTAGGAGAACACCTTCCAGCAGAGGGCGTGCTCGACCGCCTTGTCTTCCTCGCAGTCTATTATGAAACGTATCGCAAACACGTCGAAGACCCCCTCGAACGGAACCTTCTGCTTCTGCATCTTCTTGTATATTGACAGCGCTGTCTTCGTGCGGACCTTCAGCTTGTACTTGATGCCTTCGTCAGAAAGCTTCTGCTTCAAAGGCTCGATGAACTGGGTCATCAGCTTCTGCCTGTCTCCTTCCGTGCTCTTGAGCTTGTTTGTTATGGCTCTGTACTGCTCAGGCTCGGCGTAGCGGAAGTATATGTCCTCGAGCTCGCTCTTTATGTTGTAGAGACCGAGCTGGTGGGCTAGGGGAATGTACAGCATCATGGTCTCCAGGACCTTCCTTTCCCTTGATGTCTTAGGAAACATGTCCAGCGACCTCATGACCTCGAGCCTGTCTGCGATCTTGAGTACTGTCACGCGGGGATCTCTTGAGTATGATACTATGAGCCTCTTGTAATTTTCCGCCTCCAGCCTTGTGTCCTTCGGATTGATGGTGGAAATCTTGTTGAGACCGTCCACTATGGTGAGTATATCCTTTCCGAAGCCTTCTGACGCTATGTCGGTTTCAGGCTTGAACCTGACTGCTTCATGCAGATAGACGGCGGCGATACATTCAGCCGAAAGTCCGATCTCCTCGTCTGCAATGTGTGCGACGGCGTCCGGATGCTCTATGAAAGGCCTTCCGTTGCCTCGCTTCATGTCCTTAAGCGCCTGTTCTGCAATGGCGTATGCCTTTCTTATAAGGTTCTTTCCTGCTTCGTCAAATCTAGGGAAAAGTTCGTCAATGCGCTCCATGTCTGTCCGTTTTTACATTTGGATTCAAAGATACGAAAAATTAGCCAAATATATGCTTTGGTCCGTATATTGCCTTGTGTTGTTTAGAACTTTTAAAAATAAGAAAAGTATATGAAACGAATCTTACTGACTGTAATGGTCATTGTCGCCGGGCTTTCAGCGATAGCTCCCGACACATACGCGCAGAGCGGCAACCGCAATGCGCGTGCCGCAACAAAGCAGGAAAAGATGGATGCATGGCACAGAGACATGGCAGAGTTCAGGGCAAGGTCAGCCCAGGACCGTCAGATGGCAGCCCTCACAGACTCCATCGCTTCCGTCCAGGCCCGTGCCGCCCTGCAGAATCAGGACTTCGTCCTTGAAGCAGACAACGTGACTTTCAGGAACGGATCGACTGTCTTTGTCAATTCCAGCACAAACTTCATCTCGGTAAAGGGAAACAGGGCTGTGGTGCAGATCTCCCCAAGCAACTTCGCCTCCGGCCCTAACGGTGTCGGTGGAGTCACCGTAGACGGTGTCATTTCCGGCCAGCAGATTACCAAAGGAAAAGACGGACGCATCACTTTCTCGATGAATGTCATGGGAATAGGTATCAATGCTCAGGTTGAGATCTATATGTTCCCTGGCAGCAACCAGGCCTCTGCCACGGTATACCCGAACTTCAATTCCAATACCGTATGGCTCAGCGGAAAGATAGTTCCTTATGAGAACTCGAATGTATTTGAAGGAATGTCATTATAAATCCCCAAAAAGTTAAAGCAATGAAAAAGATAATGTTTTTCGCAGCATTGGCCCTTCTGGCAACAGCTTGCCACAAGGAGCCTTCTCCTCAGGACAGTGACAACGAGTACCTCGTCTACACCTCTCCAAGCAAGGATATAACCTTTACATCTTACCAGACCTTCGATCTTGCCGACAGCCTTCTGATCATCGGCCAGAGTGACAAGCCGGTATATTCACAGTCCGACAATGCCCTTGCTCTTATCCAGCAGGTGAGGGTCAATATGGAGAAGCTGGGTTATATCTACACACCTGACAATCCTGATGCCGACCTCGGAATCCAGATGACCTACATCATCAAGACCGAGAGATACGTCAAGTACTACAACGATCCGTACTGGTGGCTTGATTATCCGGGATACTGGCCTTCAGGCTACTGGGGCAACTGGACAGGATTCTATTATCCATATCCTGTGACCTATACATATACGACCAATGCCCTCATCACAGACATGGTTGACCTTACCGGCGTGGAGAAGGAAGGGACAGCTCTGGAAGTCGTATGGACCTCATACATCGGCGGCCCAGCCGGGTCAAGCGTGCAGGGAGACGTTGCCAGGATGAAGAACTCAATCGACCAGGCATTCGCGCAGTCTCCATACCTGAAGAGAAACGCGAGCGCAAGATAGCCGTGACGTTTAACGAATTTAATGAACAGACAAAATGAAAAAGTTTATCTACATACTTTCAGCTGCAGCCGCACTGATGGTCTTTGCCGGCACAGCGAATGCCCAGATGGGCAAGAGGGAATACATCAATGCCGGCTGGCAGTTCAACGGCACGGTAGGCAACTCCTTTGTCGAGACGGCATCGGGATACGGTGCATACATCGAAGGCGGCTACTATATCACACCGATGTTCGCAATCGGAGGATTCGCCAGCTTCAACACCAACAACGATTATATTCCGAAACAGACCTATACCTTCGAGGATCAGTCGGCTTTGACAACTGACGTTGACCGCTCGATCTATCAGGTGCCTTTCGGACTTACCATGAGGACCAGATTTCTCAGAGGACCGCTCCAGCCATATCTCGGTACAAAGATCGGTGCGGAATTCTCGACCCAGAGCACATATATGTCGACCTTTGTGAACCGTCATGACAACTGGGGTTTCTACATGTCGCCTGAAGTCGGCCTGGCATACTTCCCGTTTGAGAAGACGGATGTCGGATTCCAGTTCGCCGTGTACTACAGCTTCTGTACAAACAAGAACAGCAGCTACGATCTCAAGGGCATCAAGAACCTCGGATTCAAGCTCGGTGTAGCATTCTAGGAAAGATCACCTTCACATCCTCAGGACTTTCGGCAGGATGTGAAGGTTTTCTTTTTTTGTTGGTCAGAGGCAAAAAAGTTACGATTTTGTTTGCAGGGTAAGAAAAAAAATGTACCTTTGCAGTCCCAATTCGAAAGGAACTCACTAGAGACCCAAGAATGACCTCGGATTGATTCGCTAGCTCAGCAGGTAGAGCACAACACTTTTAATGTTGGGGTCATGGGTTCGAGCCCCATGCGAATCACGGAAAATACTGCTTCCCTA
>JAFTYS010000031.1 GCA_017461285.1 Bacteroidales bacterium
ACCGTATCCGAACTGGTCCAGAGCCACGCAGGAGCCTATTATCCAGATGTTTTCAGGCTGGAAGGCCGCAAGGAAGACAAACGAAAGGCATGGCAGGGTCAGGCTGAGGGCCATAGGCCAGAGCGAGCGCTTGAGTCCCCACTTCGAGGCCGCTATTCCACCTAGGATTCCTCCGACCGTCAGCGCCGCCACTCCTATCGTTCCATATATGAGTCCTACCGATTCCGTTGAAAGGCCGAGACCTCCTTCAGCCATAGAGTCGAGAAGGAAAGGATTCATCATCTTCACGAGGAAGGCCTCCGGAAGCCTGTACAGAAGCATGAAAAGCATGGCTATCAGGACATTCTTCTTGCTGAAGAAGGTCACGAAAGTACGTCCGAATTCGCGGAATATCTCCTTCACGGAAGACTTGCCTTCAGCAAGTCTCGGAGCATCTGCAGCAGGCTTCGGCAGCGCGAATGTATGCCAGATCGTAATGGCCGCGAAAAGCACTGCCGATATAAGCAAGGTTATAGTCCATGCCTGAGGAATGTCTCCGAGGCGTCTTTCGAGAACTCCGGCAATGACGACAAGGACGCCCTGGCCGAAGATGGATGAAAGACGGTAGAAGGTACTTCGGATGCCTACAAAGAGGCTCTGGTCCTTCTGTCCGAGGGCGAGCATATAGAATCCGTCTGCAGCTATGTCGTGGGTTGCAGATGCAAAGGCTGTGATCCAGAACAGGACAAGAGTCGCGGTAAACAGGGACACATCCGTACTACCCTCGGCAATGACCTCGGCCGAAGGATGAGGAAGCGCGAAGGCTACGGCAGCAAAGGCAACCGACATCAGCACCTGCATTGCCGTTATCCACCAGCGCTTTGTCCTGATGATGTCCACGAAAGGACTCCAAAGGGGCTTTATCACCCACGGAAGATAAAGAAGGCTGGTGAACATGGCCATATCACCTTTGGACATACCCATGTTCGTGAACATGATCACCGATATGTTGTTCACTATGAAATATGGTATCCCTTCCGCAAAATACAGAGTGGGTATCCACCACCAGGGATTTGTTCTTGTCGTCATTCTGAGTGGTTTATTACTGTTCCCGGATAATAATGGTTCAATATCTCCTTATATGTATAGCCTTGCGAGGCCATTACCGCGGCACCTATCTGGCAGAGGCCGACACCGTGGCCCCATCCTTTGCCGTGAAGAATGATCTTATCCTTTGTCATTTCTATTTCAAAAGCCGAACTCTTGAGATGGCTCTCCGAAAGTATCTTTCTGATCTCCAGTTCCTTGCCGACGATCAGAGTCTTTTCCGTCCCCGTGATCTTCAGTTTGCATATCCTTCCGGAGTCCCCTCTTTCAAGGGCCTCCATCGACCTGATCCTGCCGATACGGTGTCCGCTTCTGCGTGACACAAGTTCAGAAAGCCCGTCGATGTCATATTCCTGCGTCCATCTGTAGAAATCCACGGTCTCCTGATCGTAGTTGTTAAGTACCTGACCCAGGATTTCCTTGTCCCGGGTGTCACAGAAACATTTCTGATCCGGATCGTGACCCGGAGCATCAGAAAGAGGGACCAGATAACCGTAGTCCTTATCCTCCCAGCATACGGAGAATCTTTCCATCACGCCGCCGCAGCATTTGGAGAAACGTGTATCGCAAAGTTCTCCGTCATAGGTCAGGACCTGTCCCCAGGTGCTGTCAATGGCCTTGCGAACGGTCTTGCCGGTAGCACGGGTAAGGCCCTGATACCTCTGGCAATGATCGTCGGCACACACATCGAAGAGATGATGGTCGTCATGGTCATACCATTTCACATATTCCACGACATCAGCCTCATCGGTCTCTGTCTGACGGTGGAGGCGCGAATCAAGGTCAGACACAAGGGACGGAACATCACAGACTCCTTCAGGAATCTCCGCATGGCGTTCCTTTCGCGACGATGCTATCTGGGCCATGACCCATGAGCGGGAAATGACGGCATGAGCCTTAAGGAATTCTTCTGAAGCGGTCGCGCTCATCTCCGATGATATTACGCTCAGCAGATAATCCTCCACTCCTACGACATTTACTGCAATCAGTTGACCTTTGTCAACTATTATCTTCAGAGCACCGGCAAATTTCTGATTCTCCTTGCGTTCCCAATGGAAGTTGACTCCGATCGTCACTCCGTAAAGGGCAAACGACGGCTCTGCGAACATTGTGGAAGGGGTCTGGGCCCCGAAGTACAATTCATCGTAAAGGGCTCCGTCATACTCGATCTTTCCTTCGCGAAGGATAGCCTTGCGAGGGCCTGCACCGTCGGTAAGTATCTCGAACTCTATTTCTTTTCCCGACATGATGCCGACCTCAAGAACAGGCTGGGTGCGGGTAAGCCTGTTGACTATCTCTGCTTCCTCTTCTTCTGTTATAGAGACCTCACGAACCATTTCAGAGAGCAGTTCCGGTGTAATCTTTTCGTATTCCTCCTTGACAGGAACGATGAATACGCCTCCCATATCCGCACATCCCGGACTCATGGTAAGATGATCCGGACCGTCCGAGAAATAATGATGCGAACGATGTCTGCTTCGGAAAATCACTATCGAGCGGAACTCCCCGTCCTTCCAGTAGGTAAAGAGGTTGAAAAGAGGTTCCTTTTCGCCTTCCGGAATTTCAGCACAGTCCAGGAGTCTGTAGAAGATCTTTGCAGCGGACTTGGCGGTTTCGGCCTTTATGACAAAGACTCCAGTTGTAAATCGTTTGTAATGATATAGGTTTGCGTCCTGCTCGGATGTCAGATACTGCAGGATGTCATTCTGAGCGCACTCACTGTCATTCTGAGCACACTCACTGTCATTCTGAGCACAAGCGAAGAATCTCTCCACATCCTCCTGAAGCGGGATCAGCCCTTTCGGAGCCGCCTGGAAATGATGATGGTCAGGCGCAGAGGCTCCGCTCTTCGGCCCGTTGTAGAAGAATGTGAAACCATCATATTTGCGGGCCAGATCCAACATATCCACATACCTCTTCCAGATCGACTGGTCTGTGTGCCTGTTCATGGCAATGACCAGATGGTCAGGAAATATAGGATAAGGATTTACGAGAATATGATATTTCTTTCCCTTCCTGCCATCGAACTTGAGCATTATCTGCTCTGCCGGGCGGTTATCCCTGCACAGAAAGCATCTGCGCGCAGCGATCTCCTCTTTGCTGAGCTTTGCTGCAGATGATATCATCCTCGCCGGATTGAACTGCAGCTTCACTTTCAGTCCTCCCACCTCGACTTCTCTGACCAGCACATTCTTCAATGCGCGGAAGTTGTCACAGGCAAGAGGCCAGCGTGACAGCTGGTCTCCTACAAACTTATATATCGATTTATTATTATTCATTCCTGTCTCCATTCATTGCGATACGTGCCTCGAGCTCCCA
>JAFTYS010000032.1 GCA_017461285.1 Bacteroidales bacterium
CTGCCTTGTCGGTTGTGTTACGAATCGCACGGATTGCGTTTCTTGTTGTCTTTGCATAATACTTATTATGCAATCTGCGCCTCTCGCTCTGGCGATAGCGCTTGTCTGCTGAAGCGTGGTTTGCCATTGTTATTCTTTTTTTTATTTTTTCTTGTAGTCGGTAGGGGAATCGAACCCCTCTTGCAAGAATGAAAATCTTGAGTCCTAACCGATAGACGAACCGACCAAACTGACCACTTTTAACAAATGGGAGTGCAAAGGTAGGAAAAATTTTTAAACTACCAAAACATTTCTTAATCTTTATCGCTTTCTTTTTCGTCCTTAGACCATTCGAAAGAGTATATCACTGATTCCACCTGTCTCAGATACTGGCGCTTATCGTATTTTGGCGCATATACAAAGGCCTGGAGCACAATCACATCCTTTCCGTCCTGGCTATAGAACACGTGTGATACGAAAGGACCTCCCATATAGTCCTTGTAGACTTCCCAGAAACCTCTCACTTCAGCGAATTCGAGGCCTTTGTATCTCTTGTACTCGATACCTGGCCTTACAGCCTCGCTGGTCATCATATAGGTGTTCTCGAACATGCCCGGTACGTTGTTCTTCAGCATCTCGTTGCTGTTCTCGAGGATGCTGTCAAGGCCGAGCATCTGCTCGCCTTCCACTACAGGATATTTGTAGATCAGAATGCCCTGTGTCACGTCCTGGATGGCATATTCTATCCATATGAAGTCGCTTGTCCTCTTCTTGAGCTTGTATCCGGAAGGGAAGTGAGGCGATCCTCCGATCATCTCGGTCACGACAGGGGCGAGCTTGAGCTCCTCATACTTCTTGATGTTCCTGATGATACGGTCCCTTTCCGCCTGCTCTATTGTGGCGATCATAATCGCGCTGTTTTCCTGAATGATCTTTGCCGCACCTTCGCTGTCGGCAGCATTGATATATATTACTGTCTGCGGAGCAGCCCAGACGTCCTTTCTGATGACGATTCCCGGCTCTGTCACAGAACTGCTGATGTTCACGACTATGATGTTCCTATGGATCTGGAACATGTTCGTGAATGCGCTCTGAGGAACGTTCACCAGACCGAAGAGAGGCTCTCTCTGCGGCAGGAACGGCGCTTCCTGGGCGAGGGAATCCCTCAGGACGGTTCCTACTGTACCTTCCCAGTTTCCCTTGTCGATGACGACGATCACTTCGCCGGCCTTTCCGCTGATGTTCGGCAGAAGGGCCTGTCTTTTCTTTTCTTCGCTGCATGAAGCAAGCGTCAGTACCACGGCAAATGCAGCCGCCATGTATTTCAGAAACCTTTTCATATGAAGCTGTTTTTATATATTATCGTATAAGTCTTGCAATATCGTTGCCGAATGCCAGGAACATCAGTCCGAATATCAGCAGCATGCCGATGATCTGGGTCACGTAAAGGAAGTTGTCGCTCGGTTTTCTTCCGGTTATCATTTCATATAAGGTGAACACGATATGGCCTCCGTCCAGAGCGGGTATCGGCAGCAGGTTCATTACCGCCAGCATGATGGAAAGCATCGCTATGATGCTCAGGAAGCTGTACCAGTCCCATGCGGAAGGGAAGACCTGTCCTATCGCTATGAAGCTTCCTACGGACTTGTATGCTTCCGTGCTAGGTGTGAATACTAGCTTCAGGTCCTTCAGGTATCCTCCGATCGACGAGAATGTCTTTTTGAATCCGGCAGGTATTGCGGAGATGACGCTGTACTCCATCGTCTTGATTTCCGGAGATTCAAGGAATACCCCCAGCCTTCCTGTGGTGTCGACCTGAAGCGGCAGGCTCAAGGTGTCTGCACCTCTGACGATATCGGCTGTGACAGCCATTCCTGCGTGATCCTCAAGTATCGGCCATGCATCCTGGACGAATGATACAGGAATGCCCTCTATGCCGATGATACGGTCTCCTGCGACGAATCCGCTTCCGGTATTTGCGGATCCCTCAGCGACCGAATGGACTGTGAAAGGACGGGCGAGGTCGAACATTCCGGGGCTGTTCAGCACGTCTCCTATTCTCGAATGGTCTATATAGATGGTTACGGTGTCCCCGTCGCGGAGCACCCTGGCTTTTTCTGCCTCACGCCTTGCAAGGTCCACCTGGAGCATCATGAAGTTCTCAGGTTCGTACTCGTCGAAGCTTATGATGTGGTCTCCGTTGCGGAATCCCATGTCGTGGGCAAGCTCGTTGACATATATGCAGTTGCCCTCATTGCTGATGTAGCTTTCTCCCCATCCGGCGAGGATGCCGGTGTAGACGATGATGGCGAATATGAAGTTGAACAGGACTCCTCCTGCCATGACCAGAAGCCTCTGCCATGCCGGCTTCGTCCTGAATTCCCATGGCTGCGGCTCGTTCTTGAGGTATTCCGTATCCATCGATTCGTCGACCATGCCTGCTATCTTGCAGTAGCCTCCGAGCGGAAGCCATCCGATTCCGTATTCCGTCTCCCATTCCTTTCCTTTCGGGAAAAGTTTAGAGAACCACCCTGTCTTTGTGCTGAGGAGCTTTACGCCGCTTGCGTCGAAGAAGAGGAAGAACTTGTCCACCCTGATGCCGAACATCTTGGCGAAAGCGAAATGGCCCAGCTCGTGCACCAGTATGAGCACGGACAGGGCGAGTATGACCTGCAGTATCTTTATAATTACTATCATGATATCTTGTCAATGAGTTCGCCGGCCCTGATGAGAGCTTCGGCGTTTGTAGCGAAGATTGTCTCCAGATCCGGATCTGCTACAAAATCCACACCATCCATGCATTCGCGTACGACAGAAGTTATGTCATAGAAGCCGATCCTGTCCTGAAGGAATGCCGCGACTGCTGCTTCGTTTGCCGCATTCATGATGCAGGCCATGTTTCCTCCCTTTTCCAGGGATTCATACGCCAGACCGAGAGCCGGGAATTTCTCTGCATCCGGAGCGAAGAAAGACAGTCCTCCGAGTTCTGCGAAATTCAGCTTGCGGTTGTTCAGCGGCAGACGGAACGGGTAGCTGAAGGCGAACTGTATTGCCTCGCGCATGTCCGGATGGCCCATCTGGGCGATTACGGAACCGTCTGCGTATTCGATCATCGAATGGATGATGGATTCAGGATGTATAACGACCTCGATCTTGTCTCCCGGAGTGCCGAAAAGCCATCTTGCCTCTATTATTTCCAGACCTTTGTTCATCATGGTAGCAGAGTCGATCGTGATCTTGCTTCCCATGCTCCAGTTCGGGTGGTTCAGCGCCTGGGCGCGTGTGGCTTTCGCTATCTCCTCCCTGCTCCATGTGCGGAAAGGGCCGCCTGATGCAGTGAGGTGGATCTTCTCGATCGGTGCGCCTGCCGAGCCCATCAGGCATTGGAATATCGCCGAATGTTCCGAATCTACCGGAAGTATGCGTGCTCCCGTCTTCGAAGCCATGTCCATGACTATCTTTCCTGCGGCAACAAGCGTTTCCTTGTTGGCAAGGGCGATGGTCTTTCCTGCCTTGACGGCTGCAACTGTAGATGACAGTCCGCTGAATCCCACCATGGATGTCAGCACTATGTCTATGTTGCTGCCGGTCACCAGATCGCAAACCGACTGCATTCCGGCGAATACCTTGATGTCATGCGGGTCGAGCGCCTCCTTTACTTCCTGATACTTGTTTTCGTTGCATATGACCACTGCATTGACGTCAAACTCTATGGCCTGTCTTATGAGGAGGTCTGTGCTGTTGTTGGCTGTAAGGAGCTCCACTTCGAAGAGGTCGCGGTGCTGGCCGATCACGTCCAGTGCCTGTCTTCCGATGGATCCTGTCGAGCCTAATATGGCAATATGTCTTTTTTCCATTCCTTTAGAATTTTATATATAAGGTCGGGTCGACCGTCTGTCCTTTGTGCCAGAGCTCGAAGTGGAGGTGGTCTCCTGTGGTGAGCTCTCCCGTGCTGCCGACCAGGGCGATAGGGGAGCCGGCAGTCACCTTGTCTCCTGCCTTCTTGAGAAGCTTGTCGTTGTGCTTGTATATCGAGACGATGTCTCCGTCGTGCTGGATCTGTATCGTGTGTCCTGCATCGTCGCTCCATCCGGCGAATATCACCGTTCCGTCCAATGTGGCCTTCACGACCGATCCTTCCGGAGCTGCGATGTCGATGTATGGATGTATCGACGGGTCATAGCCCTGCGAAATCACTCCTTTCAGCGGAGCGAAGAAATGAAGACCCTCTATCGGGAGATCGCGCCGTCCTCTGTCGGAGATTCCGAACTGCTCTTCTTCCTTCACGTGCTCCCTGAGCATCGAGTCCTGGCGGGCGATGGCATCCATGTCGGCGGATTCAGACTTGCCGGCGTTCTGGGCCTTGATCAGGCTGTCGATCTTTATAGGTTCTTCTCCTTCGACAGCTCTTCTCAAATTCTCAGAATAGAGCTCCCAGCGGAAGATCACATTCTCGAGAGAGTCGATGGTGATGGCATTCTGGATCGCCGCTCTTTTCGACCTCGCGTCAGGATATCCGGGGATGAATGTCCTTACAGGAGTGAATGCGATTATTGAATAAATGGCTGCACACAACACTACAACCACAGTTACGACGGAAATGAAGAATGACGTTCTTGTAAAGTGGAGGGTGACAAGATGTTCGTGCGTCTTGTCGTCTATGAAGGCCAGACGGAAAGTCCTGCTTTTCTTTTCTCTGCTACGATGTGCCATAAATTAGTTTTTATTAGTAACTTTGCCCTCCAATGGATAGAATTGTAGGCATAGATTACGGTAGGAAGCGTGTGGGAGTCGCTGTGAGCGATCCTCTCGGCATCTTTGCGTCTGCTCTGGAGACGGTACATTCTGCAAAGATAATAGATTATCTTAAAAAATATGCTGAAAATGAGAATGTAGTGCGCTTCGTCGTGGGGTATCCGGTCAATATGAACGGCGCTCCTTCAGAGGCGGCAAAGGATGTTGATGTGTTTCTGAAACTGCTTCGGAAGGCCTTTCCGGACACTCCGGTCGATCTTGAGGATGAGCGTTTCACCTCCGTTCTTGCCCATCGTGCCATGATAGACGGCGGCATGAAGAAGCAGGACCGCATGAAGAAGGAGTCGGTAGACAAGATAAGCGCAGCAATCATCCTGCAGAGCTGGCTGGACAGGAATAAATAAAAGAATTATGATATTACCAATATATTTATACGGATCAGAGGTCCTCAGACGCGAGAACGTCGATGTTGACCTCAATGACAAGGAAGGAGTCCTCAAGCTTATAGAGGACATGAAGGACACTCTCAAGGTTGCCGACGGCTGCGGCCTGGCTGCCCCTCAGGTCGGTGTGAACAGGAATCTGGTCATCGTGGACGGACGCGAGCTGACCGATACATATGATTATCTCCATGATTTCTTCAGGGTCATGATAAACCCTGTGGTCCTGGAGGAAAGCAAGGAAGTATGCGAGTTCTCGGAGGGATGTCTCAGCGTACCCGGCATCTATGCCGAGGTGACAAGACCTTCGAAGATCAAGGTCGAGTACTATAACGAGAACTTCGAGAAGGTGGTGGAGGAATTTGACCGTTTCGCCTGCCGTATGGTCCAGCATGAGCTGTCCCATCTGGAAGGAAACCTTTTCGTCGACAATGTGTCTCCGATCCGCCGCAAGATGCTTGCCCGAAAGCTGCAGGCAATCTCGAAGGGTGCGGTCCAGACAAGATACAAGTCAAAAAGATAATGTTATGGGAGCGTTTCATGCATATGACATAAGAGGAGTCTATAACGTGGACTTCGACAAGGAGACGGCCTACAAGGTGGGCTATTTCCTTCCTGAACTTCTTTCTGCAGACAAGGTCCTTGTGGGAAGGGATGACAGGGTGTCTTCTCCGGAGATACACGAGTATCTTCTCAAGGGAATCACAGATGCCGGAGCCGATGTATACGATATCGGCCTCAGCACGACTCCCATGGTGTATTTCGGAACTGCCAACTACGGATTCAAGGCTTCGGTTCAGATCACGGCCTCTCATAATCCTGCAGAATACAACGGCCTCAAGGTCTCACGCGAGAACGCCCTTCCTGTAGGCCTTGACACAGGTCTCGGACAGATCAAGGAATGGATCGAAGGCGGCCGCGAATGCCCTCCGGCAGAAGTCAGGGGACAGGTCCATCCTATGGACATCAAGGCAGACTATCTGGCCTTCCTCCTGAAATACAAGGGAGACTGGAGCGGACTGAAGATCGCGATGGACGTTTCGAACGGAATGGCTTCGCTTTTTGTACGCGACATATTCGGCGATGATCCTGCCTATATCTATGAGGATATGGACGGAAGTTTCCCTAACCATGAACCGAACCCTCTGGTCCAGAAGAATGTCGAAGACCTGAAGAAACTTGTTGCGGATACAAAGGCCGACATAGGCGTCATCTTCGACGGAGATGCCGACCGCGTGATGTTCGTGGACGAGAACAGCCGTTTCATCTCTCCGGACCTGATGATCGCTGTCCTGGGCCATTATTTCCTCGAGGAGAGGGGAGAGAAGGGCTATATCCATCAGGATATCCGCAGCTCGAAGGCAGTTGGAGAATACCTTGCTCCGATGGGCGGAGTCATGAATACATGGAGGGTAGGCCGTGCCTATGCAGCTCTGAAGCTCCGTGAGATCGACGGAGTGTTCGGAGGAGAACTTGCCGGCCACTATTATTTCCGTGACTTCTTCTATTCAGACAGCGGAATGCTAGCTGCAATCCTCATCGTAAATGTGGTTGCGAAGATGAAGAGGCAGGGAGTAAGCCTGAGCCAGCTCATCGCCCGCATAGAGAAATACCAGAATTCAGGAGAGATAAACTTCCGTCTGGAAGACAAGAAAGGAGCTATGGATGCTGTCCGTGACCATTTCATGTCGACCGAGCAGCCGACTGCCTATATGGACTTCGACGGCTACCGTGTCGAGTTCCCTGACTGGTGGTTCAATATCCGTCCTTCGAACACTGAACCTTACCTCAGGTTCCTCTGCGAGGCGACTTCGAAGGAACTCCTCGATGAGAAGGTTGCGATGGTAAGGAAGATTCTTACAGAACAGTTTGACGCAAGATAAATGAGAATAAAGGCGAATAAGATAATATTTACTGTATTGCTTGTCTGTTTGGCGGGACTATTGTCTGCAGACAGGCTTTCTGCTGCGAATCCTGTACGCATTGACACGGTCAGGACGCAGCTTGTGATTCCGCGTCCCGCTCTGGAATCCCTCCCTACGCCGTTGGTGAAGTCTCCTTCAGATCCGATAGATACCCTTGACACTGTCAACGAGTATATCAAGGTCATTCTCTTCGGAGATAATACATGGCAGTATTACAAGACTCCCGAATATCAGAAGGTTTCCGGAGTGTTTGAAGACCATTGGACAGAGAATGTGACGAATCCTTATTCGATCCAGCAGTCGGAGCTTCCGGATTCATGGTCGATCTGGCTTGTGGACAGTCTGGACCAGTACCATTGTCCTTTCATCGGAGACATCCATCCGCGCGGCAAGTTCGGACCTCGCCGCGGCCGTCGCCATCAGGGTGTCGATCTGCCCCTCAAGACAGGAGACCCGATTTATGCGGCATTTACCGGAAAGGTGAGGATGTCGAAATATTTCGGAGGTTTCGGAAACCTCATAGTGATAAGGCATGAAAACGGTATCGAGACCTTTTATGCCCATCTTTCCAAGAGGAATGTTGAAGTCGGCGACTGGGTAAATGCAGGTGATGTCATAGGCCTTGGAGGTTCTTCAGGAAGGTCTACCGGCCCGCACCTCCATTTCGAGACCCGATTCAACGGCTTCGCGTTTGACCCTCAGTGGCTTATAGATTTCAAGACCGGCGAGCTGCGCCATCGTCTCTTTGTGCTCAAGAAGAAGTACTTCAACATCTACAGCAACTATGAGCAGGATTTTGAAGACGAGATGAAGAACCATGAGGAAGACCAGGCGGAGGATGCAGAAAGAGCTGCGATGAAGTTCTATACCGTGCGTTCCGGCGATACCCTCAGCAGGATTGCCCGCAATAACGGCACTACGGTCAAGGAACTCTGCCGCCTTAACGGCATCAGCCAGAATGCGACCCTGCGCATAGGCAAGCGTCTGCGAGTAAGATAGTCTATCGTCCGGTAAGGGTACGCTCTACCGCGTTCTCCCATCCGGCTTTCAGTCTGATCACCTCATCATCCTCCGATGATGGGGTGAATTCTTTATCCATGGCCCACAGACTCTTGATATGGTCTATGCTTTCCCAGTATCCGACAGCCAGTCCGGCCAGGTATGCGGCTCCAAGTGCAGTTGTTTCCGTTACTTCCGGTCTTATCACTGATGTGCCCAGGATGTCGGCCTGGAACTGCATCAGCAGGTTGTTTGCAGATGCACCTCCGTCAACTTTCAGTTCCTTCAGAGTTATGCCTGCGTCTTTCTGCATCGCATTCACGATGTCCATGGTCTGGAATGCTATGCCTTCCAGGGCGGCGCGGGCTATGTGGCCGGCCTTTGTGCCTCTTGTTATTCCGGACAGGCTTCCGGTCGCGTACTGGTCCCAATACGGGGCGCCAAGTCCTGTCAGCGCCGGCACAAAATATACTCCTCCGTTATCAGGCACGCTTGCGGCAAGCGCCTCGACTTCCGAAGACGAACGTATGATACCGAGTCCGTCCCTGAGCCACTGTACGACAGATCCTGCGACGAATATGCTGCCTTCCAGAGCGTAAGTTACCTTGTCTCCGATCTTCCATGCTATTGTCGTAAGAAGCTTGTTCTCTGACATTATCGGCCTTTCACCGCTGTTCATAAGCATGAAGCATCCTGTGCCGTACGTGTTCTTCACTGATCCGGGTTCGGTGCACATCTGTCCGAACAGCGCCGCCTGCTGGTCTCCGGCTATGCCTGCGATCGGAACTTCATAGGCGAAGATCGTTCCTTTGGTCTTTCCGTATATTTCGCTCGAAGACTTCACCTGAGGCATCATGCTTCTCGGAATGTTGAAAAGCTTAAGAAGTTCGTCGTCCCAGTCGAGGGTATGGATGTTGAAGAGCATGGTCCTGGAGGCGTTGCTTACGTCAGTGACATGAACTTCGCCTCTGGTGAGCTTCCAGATGAGCCATGTGTCCACCGTGCCGAACCTTAAGCATCCTTCTTCGGCCTTGCGGCGTGCACCGGGAACATTGTCCAGTATCCATCTGATCTTTGTCGCGCTGAAATATGCATCGATTATCAGTCCGGTCTTGCTGCGGATCAGGTCAGCTCGGCCGTCCCTCTTAAGGCTGTCGCAGTAGGCGGAAGTGCGCCTGTCCTGCCATACTATGGCGTTATATACAGGCTCGCCGGATACGGCGTCCCATACGATCGTAGTTTCTCTCTGATTGGTGATTCCTATGGCCGCGATGTCGCTTCCGTTGATGCCTTCGGCGGAAATAGCCTCGGCTATGACGGACGCCTGCGACGACCATATCTCCTTAGGGTTGTGCTCCACCCAGCCCGGTTTCGGGAATATCTGCGTGAACTCCTTCTGGGATACAGCCTTGGGCTGTCCGTTCCTGTCGAAAAGTATGGCCCTGGAGCTGCTGGTGCCCTGGTCCAGAGCCAGAATGTATTTCTTCATCAGTCGATTCTTTTACAGAGAAGGGTTGCCGATGTGACCGATACTACTTCGACTTCGCAGTAGTCTCCTGCCTTTTCCCCGCGGCTTGGGAATACGCACATCTTGTTGCTGCTCGCTCTTCCGCAAAGTTCCTCAGGATTCTTCTTCGACGGGCCTTCCACGAGAACCTTCAGAGTCTTGCCGATCTCCTTCTCGTTGCTCTTGAGGCTCATCCTTCCCTGAAGCGCTATGATTTCGTTCAGCCTTTCAGTCTTGAGTTCGTACGGAATGTCGTCAGGATACTTTCGTGATGCAAGTGTGCCCGGACGTTCCGAGTATGCGAACATGAATGCCGAGTCGAAGACCACCTCTTCCATCAGGGTCAATGTGTCCTGATGGTCCTGTGCGGTCTCTCCGCTGAATCCTGCAATCACGTCGGTGGTGATCCCGCAGTCAGGGATGACGCTTCTGATCTTCCTTACTCTCTCCAGATACCACTCGCGGTCATATTTCCTGCGCATCTTTTCGAGCATAATGCTGCTTCCGGATTGGACCGGAAGATGGATGTGCTTGCAGATGTTCTCATACATTGCCATTGTGTATATCACCTCGTCGCTGATGTCTTTCGGATGGGATGTCGAGAATCTTACCCTGAGTTCAGGACTGATCTTTGCCACCATTTCCAGAAGCTGGGCGAAATTCACGTTCCTGTCCGCCTTTTCCGCATCCTTCCAGAAATATGAGTCCACATTCTGTCCGAGCAGGGTCACTTCCTTATATCCGTTTTCGAAGAGCGTCCTTGCTTCCTCGACAATCGTATGAGGGTCCCTGCTTCTTTCCGCACCTCTTGTATATGGCACGATGCAGTATGAGCATACATTGTTGCATCCGCGCATGATGGAGATGAATCCAGAAATGCCGTTCCTGTCCATCCTGACCGGAGTGATGTCGGCATAGGTCTCTTCATGCGAAAGGAGGACGTTTATCTGCGGCTTGTCCGGAGACACTGCCTTGAGGAGTTCGGGAAGACTTCTGTATGCATCCGGACCGGCTACGATGTCGACAGTTTCAAGAAGCTTGTCCTTGAGCCTTTCCGCCATGCATCCCACAATGCCTATGACAACCCCGTCCCTCTTGCGTTTCTGCAGCTTGAACTGGTCTATCCTGCCCCATATCCTCTGCTCGGCGTTGTCGCGGATCGAGCATGTGTTCGCAAGTATCACGGATGCTTCCTCGATGCTGTCTGTGAGGGCATATCCTGCATCCTGGAGGATGGAAAGGATGACCTCGCTGTCGTTCACGTTCATCTGGCATCCGTATGTCTCTATATACACCTTCGGTCTCGAAGGGTCTGTTATCGGTCTGATTCTGTTCATGATGCAAAGATAGGATTTTTCGACGAATATCGTTATCTTTGCAAAGATGTAAAGACAACGTATCGTGGGAAAAGTTACACATAGACTGGTGCTGGTGGTCCTTTCCGCCATGCTTCTGGCCTTGGGCGGCTGCAAGAAGATAAAGGAGATCAGCGTTACTTCCGTAAAGGTGGAGGCGATTGCTCCTCAGGGACTTCAGGGGATAAACGTGTTCCTTGCTGTCGGCATAGATAATCCTGCCATGCAGATATCCCTGGAGAACATTCAGGGCGCTTTGAAACATTCTGGCAAGGTTCTTGGTAGAGTCTCCATGGACCCGTTCACGGTGCAGGCGAGATCGGCTGAAATCTACCATCTCCGCGCCTTTGTCACCATCGGCGAAGATGCGACCATAAAGGACCTCCTGAAACTCACAGACATGGCGCAGCTGCAGGAATGTACGGTGGATGTGTCCGCTACACCTAGACTGAAAAGCGGACTGGGTGCCCCGATAACGCTTAAGGATATTCCGTTGAAGAAATTATTGTAAAGACTGACGATGAAAAGACATTATATTATTGTATTTCTAGCTTCCCTGATTATTTCTGTTTCCGGAACAGCTCTCAATGCGCAGGAAACCATACCTGAAGGATATGAACTTGTGGATTCTGTAGTGTACAGGCCGGTTGCGGCCGTTGACACGACTCTGGTCGGCAAGGATGTATTCCTCCTCATGCCATCGCGTGAGATGGGGGCGAAGGCGGGAGTGAAGATAACCCAGACAGACATGGTGGCTTCCGCTATGCGCAGGCAGGTTGCGGACAACGGCGAAAGGACATTGAGCGGCTATAGGGTCAGGATATTCTTTGACAACAAGCAGACCGCCAGGGTGGAGTCGGAAGAGACTCTGAAAAGATTTGAAAGCCTGTACCATGATGTTGCAGCATACAGGACATATGCAAATCCGTATTTCAAGGTTACTGTAGGTGATTTCAGGACGAGATCTGAGGCTGTCAGGCTTCTTGAAAGGATAAAGGGCTCTTTCCCTAGCGCCTTTGTCGTTAAGGAAAACATTGAATTCCCGGTGGTGGACAAGGATAATGCCTATGTCGTTGACACGGTGAAGGTGCTCCGTCCAAAGCCAGTAAGTTATTAGTGTAGCGTTATGTTGAAACAAGGATTAGAGCTGAAGCAGCAGCAGAAACTGTCCCCGCTTCAGATCCAGACCATAAAGCTGATCGAGCTTCCTATCCAGGAGCTTGAGCAGAGGATCCGCAAGGAGCTGGAGGAAAATCCGGTTCTTGACGAGGATTCTCCGAAGGAGTCCGAAGATGGTGAGGCTCCAAGAGAAGTCTCTCTGTCGGAATATAAGGAAGATGATACGATCCCGAGCTACCGTCTGCGTTCCGACCTTTACAGTTCGAAGGACGACCGTCCTCAATACAGCACATTCTCAGTCAAGGAAAGCTTTACCCAGAGCCTTCAGGAACAGCTGGGCTACCGCAATCTGACAGAACATCAGTATGCTGTGGCTTCGTTCATCATCGGCAGTCTGGACGATGACGGCTATCTCCGAAGGAGTATTGACAGCATAGTGGACGACCTGTCTTTCCGTGCCAATGTCGAGACGGACGAGGAAGAGGTGCTGTCGATGCTGAAGATCATCCAGGAGTTCGACCCTGCAGGAGTAGGGGCGCGCGACCTTCGTGAGTGCCTGCTTCTTCAGATCAGGCATTGCAGGAAGACCCCGGAAGTCGAGCATGCGGTAAAGATACTCAAGAACTATTTCAACGAGTTCACGAGCAAGCATTTCCAGAAGATAATGACCCGCATGAACATAACAGAGGACGAACTCAGGGCCGCGATGGCGAAGATCCTGAAGCTGAATCCTTCTCCAGGCGGCCAGATAGATGATTCGTATGCTGATCAGGCCCAGCAGATAGTCCCTGATTTCCTTCTTGAATACAAGGACGGCGATCTGGTCCTCTCGATGCCTCGTTTCTCCATCCCGGAGCTTCGCGTCAACCGCAAGTATGCAGACATCCTCATCGATGCGGCCAACTCATCGGAACGCGAAAAGAAAGAAGCGGCAGCATTCGTCAAGAAGAAGCTTGATTCGGCGAAATGGTTCGTTGAGGCCATCAAACAAAGGCACAATACACTTTCCACCACCATGCAGGCCATAGTCGACTACCAGCATGAATATTTCATCGACGGCGACGAGACACGGCTCAAGCCGATGGTCCTGAAGGATATCGCGGAGAAGACGGGATTCGACATCTCGACGATTTCCAGGGTAGTGAACAGCAAGTATATCGAGACTCATTTCGGTATCTATTCCCTCAAGTACTTCTTCTCGGAAGGACTGGAGAATCAGGACGGAGAGGAGGTTTCGACACGAGAGCTCAAGAAGGCTCTTCAGGAGTGCGTGGACAACGAGGACAAGCACAAGCCTCTGACTGACGACGAACTCGTGGAGAAGATGACCGAGAAAGGATATAAGGTCGCGCGTCGAACGATAGCGAAATATCGCGATCAGCTCGGCATCCCGAAGGCCCGTTTGAGGAAGGAATTATAAAAAAAAGAAAAATCTGGCGTTGTTTTAGGTTAAAACAACGCTTTTTCATTTGTCTGCAGTTACTTTTGCCCTCATGAAGATGACGGAATTATGCCTGGATGACAGGCCGAGGGAGAAGATGCTGGATAAAGGGCCTTCTGCCCTGAGCAACGCCGAACTGCTGGCGATAATGATACGTACCGGTACCGGGAAGATGAATGCAGCTGATGTCGCAAGGACCTTGCTTCAGAAGGCGGGAGGAAGACTCAATGAAGTCGCTGACATGCCGATGGAGAAGCTTTGTTCTGTCAGCGGAATCGGAAAAAGCAAGGCAGTTACGATAGCGGCGGCCTTTGAACTTGGCCGCAGGTGTGCGATTGAGCTGGCCATACAGGAGAAGGTGGCGGTGTCTTCTCCGAAGACCGTATTCCGGATGATGCTGCCTCTGCTGAAAGGACTGGATCATGAGGAGTGCTGGGCGATTTTTCTCAACAGGGCAAACTATGTCCTCGGGAAGGAATGTATGAGCGTCGGAGGTCTTGAGTCGACGGTCATGGATGTAAAGGCCATACTCCGCCGGGCATTGGAAAGGAAGGCGACAGGAGTCATACTTGTCCATAACCACCCTTCCGGCAGCGCCCTGCCTGGACAGGCGGACATAAGGCAGACCGGAATCCTGAAGAAAGCGCTTCAGACATGTGAGATATCCCTTATAGACCATGTGGTCATCGCGGAGGACAGCTGGTACAGCTTTGCTGACGAGCAGCTTGTGAGTGAAAAATTTTGACATGGATAAAAATAAGGATATATTTGCATGAATATCTAAAGCTAATAATCATGAAAATTGTCAATCTCGGTCAGAAGAACTCTGTTCTCAACAAGTTTGTGGCGCAGATGCGCGATAAGGATTTCCAGAAGGACAGCATGCGTTTCCGCAGGAATCTGGAAAGGCTCGGTGAAATCTTTGCATACGAAATCAGCCAGACCTTAAGCGCTTCTCCAAAGGAAGTCGTGACCCCATTGGGAATAGCAAGTGTCCCTACATATGACGACAGGCTTGTGGTGGCTACGATTCTACGTGCCGGACTGCCTCTTCACCAGGGTATCCTGAACTATTTTGACGATGCCCAGAATGCCTTTGTCGCCGCTTACAGGAAGTATGACAAGGGAGAGGGATTCCATATAGAGATTGAATATGCCAGCACTCCGGACCTTACAGGCAAGGTCCTGATTCTCGCTGACACGATGCTTGCTACAGGAGCCTCGCTTGAAATCGCTCTCAAGAGGCTTTGGGGTGAGGGCGAGCCGCTCCACACCCACCTTGTCTGCCCTATAGCCAGCGCCTATGCCGTCGAGTATCTCCAGAAGAATCTGCCTGCTGACAAGGTGACCCTTTGGGTTGCGACAATTGACGAGGAGCTTACCAGCCATTCTTATATTGTCCCTGGTCTGGGAGATGCCGGTGACCTCGCCTATGGCGAAAAGAAATAGTTTTCATCATACATGACAGACAATCCGGATGTGGCTCGCTTCGCAGAAGCATGGGTATATGCTTAGCTCGACCACATCCGGATTGTCTGTACCAGAGAACCTGACAGGGTTCTCTCCCACATGTGGGCACAAAAAAAAGAAGTCCGGAGACTTCTTTTTTTTCAGGGTGCCCAGTGGGATTCGAACCCACGACATTCAGAACCACAATCTGACGCTCTAACCAACTGAACTATGGGCACCATGTTGGTTTTAAGGACTGCAAAGATACGCAAAATTTTTATATCTGCAATATTTTGTGAAATTTTTCTCCGTGATGTGATTTGTGGCAATTATTTAGTATTTTTGTGGATACGTAATTTTTGAATTTATGGGACGTGAAATAAAATTTTCTCTGGTTTACAGGGATATGTGGCAGTCTTCGGGTAAATATGTGCCGACTGTCGCCCAGCTTAAGGAGGTCGCTCCGGCCATCATAGACATGGGCTGCTTCGACCGTGTCGAAACCAATGGCGGTGCCTTCGAACAGGTGAACCTTCTTTTCGGAGAGAATCCGAACAAGGCCGTACGCGAATGGACTGCTCCTTTCCATGCGGCAGGAATACAGACCCATATGCTCGAGCGTGGCCTCAATGCTCTCCGTATGAATCCGGTTCCTGCAGACGTGCGTGAACTCATGTACAAGGTAAAGAAAGCGCAGGGAACCGACATTTCCCGTTCTTTCTGCGGACTGAACGACCACAGGAATCTCCGCTTGAGCGTAGAATACGCCAAGAAGGCGGGAATGATTTCCCAGGTAGCCCTTTCGATAACGAACTCTCCGGTCCATACTGTGGAGTATTATATGGGAGTCGTCGACCATGTGGTGGAATACGGATGTGACGAGATCTGTCTCAAGGACATGGCCGGCATCGGCCGTCCTACCTTCCTTGCGGAACTGACAAGCCAGATAAAGAAGAAGTATCCTCATATAAAGGTGCAGTATCATGGCCATTGCGGCCCTGGCTTCTCTCCGGCATCGATGCTGGAGGTCGCACGTGCCGGTGCGGATTATCTTGACGTTGCTGTCGAGCCTCTCTCATGGGGAAAGGTCCATCCTGACGTGATCACAATCCGCGAAATGCTCAAGGCAGACGGTTTCCAGGTCAAGGACCTGAACATGAATGCATACATGGATGTGCGTGCATTGACCCAGAAGTTCATCGATGAGTTCCTCGGATATTGGATCGACCCGAACAACTCGCATATGAGCTCGCTGCTGGTGGGATGCGGACTTCCTGGAGGAATGATGGGCTCCATGATGGCGGACCTCAAGGGATTCCATGGAGCGATCAATGCTTCGCTCAGGGCCCAGGGTAAGCCGGAACTTACTCTTGACCAGCTGATGGTGATGCTTTTCCAGGAAGTGGAGTACGTTTGGCCTCGCCTCGGATACCCGCCTCTTGTGACTCCTTTCAGCCAGTATGTCAAGAATACCGCCCTGATGAACCTCATGAACATCCTCAAGGGTCAGCCTCGCTGGACGACTATCGACAAGGATACATGGAACATGATCCTCGGCAAGATGGGTACCCTTCCTGGAGATCTGTCGCCGGAGATCGTCACCCTTGCTAAGGAAAAGGGGCTTGAGTTCTATACAGGCAATCCTCAGGACGCATTCCCGAACGAGCTGGACAAGTTCCGCGCAATGATGAAGGAAGAAGGATGGGACTGCGGCCAGGACGACGAAGAGCTCTTCGAACTGGCTATGCACGAAAGACAGTACCGCGACTATAAGAGCGGAGTGGCCAAGGAGCGTTTCAACAAGGATCTTGAGGCGGCAAGAGCAAAGGCAGGTGCTCCGATAGTGGTGACCAGACCTGTGGTCGAGATGCCGAAGTACGATGTGGAAGAGATAGCGCGCAAGTATCCTTCGGCTGTGCCTGTGCAGGCTCCTGTAAAAGGCCAGATGCTCTGGCAGGTAGACGTGGATGATGCGTCTGCGGCTCCTGTTGCCGGCTCGCAGGTGAATGCCGGTGAGGCTATGGGATATGTCCAGGCATATTACGGAATGGAAGAAGTGGTCCCTGCTGTCGACGGACGAGTAGTCGCCGTATGCGCAAAGCAGGGAGATATGGTGGTCAAGGGCGAGATCGTCGCTTTTGTGGAGAAATAATCCTGACACCGCATAAATGAATAAGGGCCGCTGAATCATCAGCGGCCCTTATCGTTGTAAGTTGTTAATATGGGTGGGTTAGAATTTGTGTTCGAATCCTGAACGCTTCCATTCGTACTCGAATGTGTAGTCGGTTATGGTATTCAGGTCAAGCCTGTAGTCAGTGCTCTTGTACCATTTCCATGTCATCACGAGCTTTGCATTGTCTTCAGTTATGAACTTGCTCAAAGGGAAGCTTACATATGCGTTTCCAAGCATCATCTGTGATGCGTTCTCCTGTGTCAGGACCTCTCCGAAGCCATTGTGACGGAGATTCAACACATATCTTCCCTTATCATCCTTTGAGTATACGAGATTCACAAGATGCTTTGTTTCGCTTCCCGGTTTCACATAGTAGCTGATCATCATGTTTGCATATCCGCCTGAGAACCAGAGCTGTTCGATGTTGATGGGGTTCTGCGTGATGATGTCTCCCTCAACGGCATCTTCCAGTCTTACCGCATCCTTGTCGAGCACATGTGCGAAGTTTGTGAGACGAACGTCATATTCGCCGCTGGCTCCTTCAGTCTCATTGAGGACGTCACATATTACCATTGCCCTCTTTTCATCTTCGAGCTTGCCTGTGCACAGCTGTTCTATGATGTTGAATGTGTTGCCCTGGTCGCTTACGAACTTTCCGTTCACGATGTTGCCCATCGTCATGTTGTTGTAGGAAAGCGTGTCGTCCTTCTGGCATGAAACAGCTGCAATCGCTGCTGCAGCTACGCAGATCAATGCTTTTCTGATATTTATCATGATTTATGAATCTTTAATTGTTTACACTACGATTGTTAACCGACATATAAGATGCATTCTTTGCTGAAATCGTTGCATTTGAATCCGGAACTTGGTAAATTTGTTCGACCAAGCGACATAAAGATGATTACATTCATAGTTTCCATTCTGCTGCTTGTTGCGGCATATTTCGTTTACGGCAAGATAGTCGAGAAGTATCTGGATGTCGATCCATCACGTAAGACACCTGCTTATGAGAAGAATGACGGCGTTGATTATCAGCCGCTTCCTACCTGGAAGGTGTTTGTCATCCAGTTTCTGAACATTGCAGGACTTGGGCCGATCTTCGGCGCCGTGACCGGCGCCGCATTCGGCCCGGCAGCATATATATGGATTGTTGTCGGATGCATCTTCATGGGAGCTGTCCATGATTTCTTTGCCGGAATGATGTCAGTGCACAACGGGGGAGTGAATATGCCTGACCTTGCAGCGAAGTATCTTGGCAAAAGAATGAAGGGCGTAGTGAATGTCGTCCTGCTTTTCCTGCTTATGGCTGTGGGAGTCTCTTTTGTGATCGGTCCTTCCGGCCTTATGCAGAACCTTACAGGCATCGATAAGTCCATATGGCTCTACATAATCTTCGGATATTATATCCTTGCGACCCTTCTGCCTGTCGACAAGATAATCGGAAGCATATATCCATATATGGGTGCAGTCCTGCTTTTCATGGCTTTGGGAGTGGGAATCATGCTTGTCGCAGGAGATATCAGCGGCTCTCATGAAATGATCGAGCTTACCCCTTCCGTTCTGAAGAACTGGCATTCCGATCCTGAAAGCAACCTGATCTTCCCGATGATGTTCATCGTGATTTCATGCGGTGCCATATCAGGCTTCCATGCCACCCAGTCTCCTATGATGGCCAGATGCCTGAAGAACGAGAAGTATGCACGCCCTGTCTTTTACGGTGCGATGATAGCCGAAGGAATTGTTGCAATGATATGGGCGACAGCGGCAATGGCATATTTCGGCGGGCCGGACGGCCTGAATGCAGCAATGTCCGAGACCGGAACGATGGTAAACGGAGTGCTGGTGAAGAATGCGCAGGCCGCTGATGTAGTTGACATGATCTGCAAGAGCTGGCTTGGAAAAGCAGGCGCCATAATAGCCATACTGGGAGTAGTCATTTGTCCGATCACTTCTGGCGACACGGCATTCAGAAGCCTTCGTCTTTCTGTCGCCGACATGTTCAGATATGACCAGAAGCCAGTAGTAAAGCGCCTGGTGGTATGCCTTCCGATCTTTGTTGTGGCATTCTTCTTCTGCAAGGTTGATTTCTCTACCGCATGGAACTATCTTGGAATAGCGAACCAGATACTGGCTTCCATTGTGCTCTGGACCGGTACTGCATATCTTATAAACAAAGGAAGAGCGCACTGGATGTGCTCTCTTCCTGCAACTTTCCTTACATTCATCTGTGTAAGTTTCCTGGTGACCGCTCCTTTGGGACTGGAACTCGCTCCTGCTGTCGGCTACATGGCCGGTGCAGCAGTCGCCCTGCCTCTGTTCATCTATTGCATCGTTTACGCTAGACGGTATACTTCTTCCTTGTAGGACGGCCTATGAGCTGGATGTCTATGCTCTCCAGCTTGTATCCCTTGAACCTCTTTCTGCCGAGATGTGACTCGATCATCGCCACCAGGTCGTCGTCTATGACGTCCCTGTAGACGTGGTTCTCATGGTCGTAGAAATGGATGTGCTTGAATGTGTTTACATCGAAGTACATCTTGTCGTTGGAACTCAGCCTGTAATGGTAGATCCCGAGCATCGCCATCTGTGTCAGGATGTTATATACTGAAGCTACCGTAACCTTGGTAGTGCCTTTTGATTTGATTTCTTCCGTCACCATGTCTGCGCATGCATGTCCCAAGGACATCATGGCTTCATGGACGGCAAGGCGCTGCGGGGTGGCTTTCAATGAGTGTTTCTTGAGGATGTTCTTGAACTCCTCTATGTTCGGGCATCTGTGTGTCATCATAACTGTAATCTCGTTTGCTGCAAAGGTATGCATTTACTTTCCAAATTCCAAGTAAATTAGATATTTTCTAAATTATCCCAATTGAATTGTGTATTTTCCATAAATGTGGTAATTTTGCACCGGTTTTAGGAATTGCATACATTTATGAAATACGCTTTGATAACAGGGGCGGCATCGGGCATGGGCCGCATATATGCCCGACGCCTTGCTGAAAAGGGTTATGGCCTTGTGCTGGTGGATATCAATCATACCGGCCTTCTCGAGACGGAAGGCCTGGTAGGCAAGGAAGTGCCGGTGCTTAAGATTGTCCAGGACCTTTCTGTAGCGGATGCGGCAGATATCATATATGAGAAGACTCTGGCAGAAGGATGCGAGGTCGAAGTCCTTGTGAACAATGCCGGTCTTATGTTCTGCCAGGGCATGGCTGAGACCAGCGAGCGGATGCTCAAGGCTATCATGATGGTCCATATGAATACCCCTCTGATGCTGTGCAGGAAGTATGTCGGCGGCATGAAGGAAAGGGGATGCGGATACATCCTTAACATTTCCTCCCTTGCGGCATGGATGACATGGCCGGGCATCGGAATGTATGGCGCTACGAAAAGGTTCGTAAGAAACTATTCGCGCGAGTTGAGGATAGAGTGTCAGAAGACAGGAGTAAGCGTCACCAATGCATACTTCGGAGCGGTAGATACCCCTCTCATTCCCTTGAAGGACAGCCTTCGCAGACTGGCGCGAGGCCTTGCCGTCATGATCACACCGGAAAAAGCTGTCGACAGGGCATTGAGAGCTACATTCCGCAGGAGAAAGGGAACGATGCCGGGACTTCTTAACAAGCTTTTCCTGCCTTTGATAGTGCTCGTTCCGGACTGCCTTTTGGGATGGATTTACAGAAAGGCGAAGCCTTATCTGATGAAAGTCTGACAAAAAAGCAGGTTTCCGGATGAAAATTGTTATATTTGCAGGTTACACAAAATGAAATGAATATGGAATCGGTAAAGTGTCTGATAGTCGGCGGAGGTCCTGCGGGATACACTGCCGCAATTTATGCCTCCAGAGCGGATATTGCTCCTGTCGTTTATGAAGGAATACAGCCGGGAGGACAGCTTACTACAACCACAGATATAGAGAACTATCCCGGATTCGAGAACGGCATCGCCGGACCGGAGCTTATGGCGACAATGAGGGCGCAGGCAGTGAGGCTTGGCGCTGATGTCCGTACAGGTGCAGTGACTGAAGCTGATCTTTCCCAAAGGCCTTTCAGAATCGTCATAGACGGATCTCATGAGATTTCCGCCGAGTCGCTTATCATTGCGACAGGAGCAACAGCGAAATATCTCGGACTTCCTTCTGAAGTGAAGTACCGTGGACTGGGAGTCTCTGCCTGCGCAACATGCGACGGCTTCTTTTACAGGAAGAAGACTGTTGCAGTCGTGGGAGGAGGTGATACTGCATGCGAGGAAGCCACATATCTTGCAGGACTTTGCAAGAAAGTATACATGATTGTAAGAAGGGATGTCCTCAGGGCTTCCCAGGCCATGCAGGAAAGGGTGATGTCTACTGAAAACATCGAGATCCTCTGGAACTGCAATACTCAGGAAGTGCTTGGTGACGAATATGGCGTGACCGGAGCAAGGCTTGAGAGAAAGGATGGCGAGGTTTTTGATATAGCGGTAGACGGATTCTTCCTTGCGATCGGACATCATCCTAATTCGGAGATGTTCAGCCAGTGGGTGAATGTCGACAAGGAAGGCTATATAGTTACAGACGGAAAGACTTCGAAGACGAATGTCGAGGGAGTCTTTGCGGCCGGTGATGTTCAGGATCCTCTGTACAGGCAGTGCGTGACAGCGGCTGCGTCGGGATGCCGTGCAGCCCTTGATGCCGAGAAGTTCCTTAAAATGAAATAATTTTTCCTATAATGAAGATAAAGACTATTTTTCTTGTCCTGACTGCCGTCGTTGCGATGGCTTCGTGCAAGTCTCAGTACGAGATTGTGCTGAACAGCAATGATGCAGACCTCAAATACAAGACCGCCTTTGAATATTTCGATCAGGGAAAGTTTGCAAAGGCCGCTGCTGTATTCGAATCGCTTTCTGTGCTTACCGATGGTACGGAGCGTGACGATACGGTCAGATACTACTGGGGCCTGAGCAACTACAATTTCAAGGACTACTATACTGCAGAAACGAATTTCGACAATTTCATCGCAAGTTTTCCGAAGAGTCCTTTCACGTCGGATGCAAGATACCTGCGTATAGACTGTCTTTACAGGTCCACATTGCGCTACGAACTGGATCAGACACCTACCTACAAGGCGATAAACGCCATCTCCGAGTATATTCTCGAGTATCCGGAGAATACCCATATGCAGGAGTGCAGGGACATGCTTCTGGATCTGAACAACCGTCTGGACCGCAAGGCATTCGAGTCTGCCCGCCTGTACTATCATATGGAGGATTATCTGGCATCCCGAGTGGCGTTGCGTAATGTGCTGAAGGAGGATTCGGACAATGCATATAGAGAAGATGTACTTTATTATATCGCGATGTCTTCGTACAATTATGCAAGCCAGAGCGTCCCTTCCAAGAGGAAGGAAAGATATCTGACCTTCATTGATGATTATTATAATTTCATCGGTGAAATGCCGGAATCCCATTACAGAAGAGAGCTGGACAATATATATAACAAGGCTCAGAAGGCTCTCGGAAGAAACGTTGCTGACAGCGAAGACCACGAAATGACAGCAAAGGATTTCGCGAAGGAAAGAAGAAGACTTCTCAAAGAGGAAAGAAAATCGAAAAAAAATTGAAACTCTCTTTGAAACCGGGGGTATAATTAAATGGAGGGATTCCGCAGCACCCTCGGAAAGAGAAGTTATTAATACATTATTTATAGACATGGCAAACAAGAAAACACCGGTTAACACCCTTACAAGGGACCTTAACGATCTCGCAGCTCCTACAGGAAACATTTATGAGACAGTAGTGATACTTTCAAAGAGAGCAAACCAGATCGCAATCGCAGAAAAGAAGGAACTTACAAGAAAGCTTGAGGATTTCAAGAACGATCGTGACACGATGGAGGAAGTGTTCGAGAATCGTGAGCAGATCGAAATCTCAAAATACTACGAGAGACAGCCAAAGCCAAGCCTCGTCGCTATAGAGGAGTTCAAGGATGGCGAGATCTCTTACAGAATGGCAAAGCAGGACGAGGAGTAATCTATGCTGAGCCGGCTTCAGGTTAAGAATTACGTGTTGATAGACTCTCTGGAAATCGATTTTCCGGAGGGTCTGATCATTATTACGGGACAGACCGGAGCCGGAAAGTCCATCCTCATGGGAGCCCTAGGGCTTGTGACGGGATCCAAGGCCGATGCCTCCATGCTTTCTGAAGGAGCTGAGAACTGTGTCGTCGAAGCGGAGTTCGATGTAGATCCTGATGATGCTGGGCTCATGGGCATTATGGATGAAAACGGAGTGGAATGGGATGATGGCCACCTTATCATCAGAAGGGTAGTGAACCGTTCCGGACGTTCCAGGGCTTTCGTGAACGATTCTCCAGTATCAGTCCAGATCCTTCAGGATATTTCATCAAATCTGATTGATGTGCATTCGCAGCATCAGACCCTCCTTCTGTCCGATAAGGGCTTTCAGATGGATATCCTCGATTATTTCGCCGATTCGACCAGGCTCCGCGAGGATTGCCATACCCATTGGCATAAGGTTGCCGCTTTGAAGAAGGAACTTGCCGGACTGGATGCCCGCATCGCCAGAATGGCTGGTGAGAGGGAGTACAACGAGGCGCAGTTCGCCCAGCTTGAGGCCGCTTCCCTTCGCGAAGGAGAGCTCGCAGAACTGGAGGAAGAGCAGAAGCAGCTTGCTAATGCCGAAGAAATAAAGACGGGGTTATGTGCAGTTGAGGAACTTTTTACCGCGGCATCGTCTGACGGTGAAGCTCTCTCTGCAGATTCTATGCTGAAGGAGGCGGAGAAACTTCTTGCAAAGGTAGGCAGGTTCATTCCTGCAGCTTCTTCGCTTTCAGAAAGAGTTGAGGAATGCCGCAGGGAATTGGATGACATTCTTGCCGATGTCGTTCAGATGAACTCGCGTACGGAACTGTCCCAGGAACGCCTCGAACAGGTTGAGGAAAGGATGTCTCTGATCTATGGACTGATGCGCAAGCATGATTGTGCAGACGAGGCAGGACTGATTGCCCTTCGCGACAGTCTTTCTGAGGCTCTTTTTGACTCCACAGTGCTCGAAGAGAAGCGTGAGGAACTTATCCGAGAGATATCTTCGAATGAATCCGAACTCAATAGGACGGCAGAAAGTCTCCATGAGAAGCGAGCCGAAGCTGCCGCTTCTTTTGCGGAAGCCATGACCCTTTCCGTAAGGAATCTGGAACTTCCATATGCCGTATTTGAAGTGGATATCACTCCTGTTCCTGTAGGCCCGTCAGGAGCTGATGCCATCCAGTTCAGATTCTCTGCGACCGGGCGCAATGCCGTCGATGTTGCCAAGTGCGCTTCAGGCGGTGAAATGTCCCGAATAATGCTGGCCCTCAAGGCCATGAAGGCACGCTATGCAAATATGCCTACAATGATTTTCGACGAAATCGACACAGGCGTTTCCGGAAGCGTCGCCGACAAGATGGGAACCACGATCTGCGATATGGGAGCATTCATGCAGGTATTCGCCATAACTCATCTCCCGCAGGTGGCTGCCAAGGGCGACGCCCATTACCTCGTGTCCAAAGATATCGATCCTCAGACTTCCAAGGCCGTCACTACAATAAAGAAACTCTCCCATGATGAGAGAGTTCTTGAAGTAGCCCGCATGCTCAGCGGCTCTGTTCTTACCGATGCAGCCATAGAGAACGCCAAGTCGCTTCTCTCCATGACTGAAGCATAAAGATCATCTTACCTTTGTCACGGACCATTCCGGACCGTATACGACTCTTCTGACACCGTGGTTTACATAACCTCCGTCCTCTACCGGAACCATCCTGAATGTGCTCTGGAGCATCTGTCTTTCAGAATCGTCAAGCTTCTTTACCCACCTGTTGCCGTACTTGCTGCACATGCTGATGAAGTATGAGGCAACGTCGTAGCCCTGGAATGCGTATTGGGTCGGTTCCATGTTGTATAGTGCCCTGTATTTGAGCAGGAAGTTCTTGACCTGCGGGCTCTCATAATCTATGAGGTAGCCGAGACTTACGTGCAGGTTTGTGTTATGGAGATTCTCAACTTCGATCGTTTCGAAACTCCTTATTCTGGCCGGCGCATAGAGAGCCACATTCAGCTTGTTGTATACCAGGATGTTCAGGTTGCGTACAACATCGTTCACGAACGCTTCGCTTTCAGATGCGATGAGCACTCTGTTTGTGCCTGTCGCAGTCATGAGGCCGGTCAGGGTCTTCGTGATGTCTCTTCCTTCCAGAATGCTGTATGAGAACGTCTTGAAACCGAGTCCTGATGAATCGGCAGCCTGGGTCATCATTGCGACGGCATCCGAATTCCTGGCACCTTTCTCGCTTATCAGCAGAAGTGTATCTCCCGGCATGGTGTCTTCCCTTATCCAGTCGATCAAATCCTGATACTGAACATTCTGAGGGGTAGGGACCTGTATCAGGTTATCATGCGTGTATGCAAGACTTTCGGCTCTCTGGTCAAGAGGCGATATCACCATCTCCGGCTGTGTTTCTGAATTCAGAAGCCTTCCGAGATCTCCGGATGAGACCGGACCTATGATCATGTCGCTGCCTGTGAGGTCCTCGCTTGAGATAGGGTGGCTGCTGTCAGATGAATCATATACGTTGAGGTCGGTGCTTATGCCTGAATCCGCCAGGTCCTTTACTGCGAGAAGCACGCCGCTGTAAAAGTCCAT
This sequence comes from Bacteroidales bacterium, assembly GCA_017461285.1. The sequence continues at coordinate 25,819 of JAFTYS010000032.1, forward strand.
GTTGTTTCTGCTGACATTGTCAGTCGAAGCCTTCAACGGAAGGATGAGAGTGGCCTTGACTTCGTCCTTCGGCTTAAAGAACCAGTCTGGTTCCGTTTCCGGAACATCAGCTGTCGTGGTATCTGCCGGTTCTTCCGTTACGGTTGTATCTTCTTCCGGAACCACGGTCACTTCTTCCTGAGGTTCGTCCACGACGATCTCTCCCGGTTCAGGAATAACGAGCTTCTGTCTCTTCGTCAACTTTCTGCCTGTCAGATTGTTTGCCTTCATTATTTCCTCAACGGTCACTCCGTACTTGTCAGCTATCACATCAAGATCCTCATACCATTTTACTGTATGGGTCTTCTGCTTCTTCTGAGCCTTGGGCTTTGGTTCGGCTTTCTGCTTCGGCTCTTCCTTTTTCACCCGCTCCGGCTTTACAGCAGGTTCCGGCTTCTTCTCGGGCTCTGTCTTTACGGCTGGCTCCTGTTTCTTCTCAGGCTCAGGCTTCGCGGCAGGTTCCGTCTTGCCGGCAGACGTCGCCTTCTTCGACTCAAGAGCTTCTTTTGAAGGAATCAGGATTATGGAGTTCTTCTTGAGCCCTGTCTCTTTCAGGGTCGGGTTGAAAGCATAGATGTCATCTACAGACACATCATAAGCCTTTGCTATGGAGAACAATGTCTGCTTGTCGCGGACTATATGTGACCAGCATACCTTTCCGTTAACCTTTACCTTATCCTTTGACACGGTGACAGGCGCGCTCACGTATTCCTGCGCGTTTATGGCTGCCGGTACGGCGCATGACAGCGCTACGGCCAGAACAAGGGTCTTGAAAATGTTTCTCTCCATATATTCGTCTTATATTTTATCTATGAATTCTTCCAGTCTTTCCGCAAAGGTCTTCCATGAAAGGCGTTCCTTTTCGGTCCTGATGGCAGCGATACAGTCCTGCCTTATTGACGGGTCGCTGAAATATCTCTGTATTTCGCTGCTTATGCATTCAGGAGTGCCTTCAGGTGCTACAATGCCTGTGCCTCTGTCTCCGATGGTCTCCTTCAGACCTCCTACATCAGTTACGATCATCGGAACCTCGAAATGGTAGGATACCGAACTGATGCCGCTCTGCGTCGCGCTCCTGTAAGGGAGAACGGCCAGATCTGCCGCAGAGAACCAGTCTGATACCTCGGAATCCTTTATGTACTTGAGGTTCAGATGGATCCTGTCCTTTCCGGGAATCCTGTCGATGATCTCCTGATACTTGTCAAATAAACCGTACGGTTCTCCTGCCACGATCAGCTGATAGTCGTCAGGGAGCATGCCGAATGCTTCGAGCAGTATGTCCAGCCCTTTGTAGGTGCGGATCAGTCCGAAGAACAGGATATTCTTCATTCCGTGTTTCAGACCTATCTTCTCTTCTGTCTCAAATCTGTCCTTCTTCGGACCGAAGTGCGAGTAAAGAGGATGCTGTATCACGGTGTATCGGGCGTCCTTCTGCAGGTTCAGAAGGTCCTTTGATACGGCCTCGCACAAGGTGACGCTTCCGGTACTTCCCTTCAGGAAATATCTTGTCAGGGGAGCATCAAAGAAATGCGGCTCATGCGGGATTACGTTGTCAAGTATGGATATCACCTTGCAATGCTTCTTCATTTTCCGGGTTATGTAGCCTAAAGACGGAGCAAAGTATGACATCCAGTACCGGACTATGAGCACATCCGGATTCCAGTCACGTATCTCACGGTATGTGCGGGCATATGAAAAAGGATTGGCCGTATCCAGCAGAGATACGCTCTCTACCGGTACGGCCTCATCGTCCGCTGTCACATATTGTGTCTTTCCCGGGAAAAGGAATTCAGGATATTGTCTTTTGAAATTGAATGCCTTGACAACATGCTTCTTGCTCAGTTCACCATAAAGGCATGCGTTAAACTGAGAGATTCCTCCTCGATAGGGATAGAAACAGGACAGTATTGCTATTTTCAATTGTTATTACTTGTTGTTCTTTGACTTGATGTACTCCTCGTTGAGACCGGCAAGCACGTCGTCGGTGATGTCAAGAGCAGCATCTGCTGTGATTACAGGTGCTCCGCCTGAGTTTGTAAGAATCATCGCGTACTGCTTCTCCTCATTGTATTTAGTGAGGTAAGTCTGGATTGCGTCTCCGAGCTGGTTCATCATCACTACCTGCTCCTCGTTGATCTCCTGCTGCTTCTGTGCCGCATAGTTGTTGAACTCGATTTCCTGCTGCTGGAGCTTCTGGCTCTGCACTTCAGCGTTTGTGCGGGTGAGAAGGCCCTTGTCGATCTTGTTCTGGAACTCTACTACGTCGTTCTCAAGCTTCTTGCCCCTTCTGTTTACCTCTGCCTGGATGTTCTGTACCTTTGTCTCGACTACAGACCTGAGGTCGTTCGCCATGTCATACTCCATGAGGATCCTGTCAAGGTCGACATATACGATTGCGCCCTTGGTAGCAGCTGTCTCTACAGCCTCGCCTTCAACCGGTGCCTCAGATGCTTTTCCTCCTTTGGTCAGAGAGAGGATTCCAAATACTACAACAGCAACAAGTGAGATGATGCTGAGGATAAGTGATGTGTTTTTCATTTCTTATAGATTTTTGTTTTTGCTTTTACTTTGAAACATCCTGCAAAGTTAATCAAAAAATCTTAACTTTAGAGAGATACGCCTGTATTGTTTGTTCCAATCCCATGTAAAGGGCATCACAGATGATTGCATGACCTATGGATACCTCTGCCGTCCATGGGATGTTCCGTATGAAATATTCAAGATTCTCAAGATTAAGGTCGTGGCCTGCGTTCACGCCCAGTCCGGCGTCTCTTGCCGCTTCTGCTGTCTTTACGAAAGGCATGATGGCGTTTTCACGGTCTTTTGCATACATGCTTGCGTATGATTCCGTATATAGCTCGATGCGGTCGCATCCGCATGCGGCTGCAGCTTCCGCCATCCGAGGGTCAGGGTCTACAAAAATCGACGTCCTTATGCCTTTTTTTCTGAATTCGGAGCATACTTCCGTCAGGAAATCCCGGTTTCTGACAGTGTCCCATCCTGCGTTCGAAGTTATTGCGTCCATCGCATCCGGCACCAGGGTCACCTGATCAGGGACGACTTCGCAGACCAGATCGATGAACGAAGGTATCGGGTTGCCTTCGATATTGAATTCAGTCCTGATGAGCGGCCTGATGGCTCTTACATCCGAATATCTTATGTGCCTTTCGTCGGGGCGCGGGTGGACGGTAATGCCTTCTGCACCGAAATTCTCGCAGTCCAATGCGGCCTTGGTCACGTCAGGCATGTTGCCTCCGCGGGCGTTTCTGATGGTTGCGATCTTGTTTATGTTTACGCTCAGTTTTGTCATTTCAATATGTCGTATTGAATTGGTTCAGAATACAAAAATAAATAATAAAGTTCACATTTTGTAAATAAGTGTTAATTTTGTGCCATGATAATATCCATATATATAGGAAACAGAGAGCTGATTACAGATGAGAGATTCACTTCTCTTCTTGAGGATCTCCGCAAAGGAGGATGCCAGCTTCAGATTCTTGAACCGGGCGAGGTCCCTTCCGAGAAAGCTGAAATGCTTCTGAGTGCAGGGGGTGACGGCACGTTTCTTTCTTCATCAGTGCTTGCTGTGGAAAGGGGCCTTCCTATGCTTGGCGTGAATCTGGGACGTCTTGGATTCCTTTCTGAAAACCGTCCTGAAGATGTTGCTAAGTGCATCCTGTCAGGAGATTATACCATAGAGAACAGGACCATGCTCAAAGCCGAGGTGACGACCGGAAACCCGGATATAGACTCGTGGCCCTATGCCCTGAACGAGATGGCTGTGCGCAGGAACGGTGCGGCCATGCTTGCAGTTGACGTGGTGATCGACGGCGTCTGTCTTCCGACATACTGGGCCGACGGTCTGGTAGTATCCACAAGCTCCGGCTCGACCGCTTATTCTCTGAGTGTCGGAGGCCCGATCGTGCTCCCGGACTCCAAGGTTCTGATCGTTTCGCCTATCGCGCCTCATAACCTGAACATGCGTCCTCTGGTGGTTCCTGATTCGTCCGAAATCTCCCTGACGATGCATTCCCGTGACGGCAGATTCGAGTTTTCTGCCGACAACAGGACCTGTGTGGTATCGGAAGATGTGACGGTAAGGATATCTGTGGCACAGTTTTCGCTTAAACGTGTCCAGTTCAACAGTTCCAATTTTATAAATGCCCTAACGGATAAGCTGTTCTGGGGCGAGGATGTAAGAAATATCAAGTAATAAATATGGCGAGTGAAACTATGACCAATGTGCCTGTCCATGTGTCGATGATCATGGACGGAAACGGGCGTTGGGCCAAGGAAAGAGGAAAGGAAAGGGTCTTTGGCCATTTTGAAGGTGTTGAAAGTGTACGTGCATGTGTTGAGGCTGCTGTAGAAACAGGGGTGAAATACCTGTCGATATATGCGTTCTCTGAAGAGAACTGGAACCGTCCCCAGGATGAGGTTGTCGCTCTTATGGGACTGATGGTCAAGGCGATGGCTGCAGAAATGGAGAAACTGAACGCCAATGGAGTGCGCTTCATGGTGATCGGAAACCGCGCGCGTCTGGATGACGAACTTAACAGGACCATTGACGAATGCATGGCTATGACCGCCCATAACGACACTCTGACTCTCATCGTCTTTCTGAGCTACAGCGGAAAATGGGATATTCTTCAGGCTGCGCAGAAGATGGCGGCCGAGATCGCAGAGCACCCTGAAAGGAAGGATGAGATCATGTCGATGGGAGTCGACGGATTCGACAGATATCTTGCTACAGCCGGCATACCTGATCCGGACCTTATCGTGAGGACGTCGGGAGAATGCAGGCTCAGCAACTATCTTCTCTGGCAGGGAGCCTATTCGGAACTGCTTTTTGTAGACACTTTATGGCCGGATTTCCGTAAGGATGAGTTCCGTGCGGCGCTTGAATACTATTCAAAACGCGACCGCCGTTATGGAAAAGTAAAATAAATGCTTATATTTGCAGTTTTGAACTTAAGAGCATACAGATGAGAATCAGCAAAATAGTCTTGGCTTCACTTTTACTGTTCATGACCTTCGGTGCATGGGGACAGCAGAAGGGGAGTGATGTAGTCGTCGATTACAACAGGCCTAAGAAATATATTGTAGGTGGAGTCGGAGTAGAAGGAAACAATTATCTCTCTCCAGATCAGATACTTCAGGTCACAGGTCTCCAGAAAGGTATGGAGATAACCGTTCCAAGCGAGGAGATCACATCGATCGTTAACAGGCTGTGGCTTCAGAGGTATTTCGATGATGTGGCTGTAGTGGTGGACTCCATCGTTCCAGCCACGGATACTGCGTTCTTCAAGATACGCATCGTCGAGAGGCCTCGAGTTTCCAGATGGACATTCTCAGGAGTAAAGAGCGGCGAGGAGAAGGAACTTCTTGAAAGGCTTAACCTCAAGAGAGGAGGCGAGTTCTCCGAGTATGTATCCAAGACATCTACGGACATCATCAAGAGATACTATAAGGAAAAAGGATTCCTTAACGTCAAGGTTGACGTGAACACCAAGCGTGATACTGTGATACGCAGTGCGATAAGGGTGCAGTTCGCTGTCGACAGGGGACAGAAGGTCAAGATCAAGACCATCACGTTCAACGGTGTCGAAAGCGTGAAGGAAGGAAAGCTCGTAAGGTCCATGAAGAAGACGAAGGACAAGCGTCTGATGAACTTCTTCAGTTCGAAGAAATTCAACGAGGGAGAGTACGACAACGACAAGAGATCCCTCATAAGCAAGCTGAACGAGTCCGGTTACAGGGATGCGCGCATCGTGAAGGATACGATGTATTATGTGGAGCCGGGACGTCTCCAGATCGACTTTGATATCGACGAAGGAAAGCAGTATTACTTCAGGGACATCACATGGACCGGAAACTCTGTCTATGATTCGGAAACCCTGAACAAGATCCTCAAGATCAACAAGGGTGACGTGTATGATGTGGTGACTATGGAGAAGCGTCTCTTCGGAGGCGGAAAGCAGAGCGAGTACGATATCTCGAAGCTTTACAAGGACAACGGATACCTCTTCTTCCAGGTGCAGCCGGTAGAAATGAATATCGAGGGCGACTCTGTGGATGTCGAGATGAGGATCGTGGAAGGCAAGCCTGCAACATTGAACAATATCGTGATCAACGGAAACGACCTGACCAACGAAAGAGTTATCCGCCGCCAGATCTTCACCCGTCCGGGATATCTGTTCAGTCAGACCGATTTCGAGGGATCGATCCGTGAGATCGCTTCGATGGGCCAGTTCGATCCGGAGTCAATAATGGAATATGGAAAGGGATATTCCATCATCCCTAACCAGCTTAACAACACTGTCGACCTTGTATATAACGTGACCGAAAAACCGTCAAGCCAGCTGGAACTTTCCGGCGGATGGGGCGGTAACACATTCGTGGCGACCGTCGGAGTAAGCTTCAACAACTTCTCGACCCGCAGGTTCTTCGACAAGTCTGCATGGAGACCTGTCCCTCTGGGAGATGCCCAGAACCTGGCAGTCCGCTTCCAGACCAACGGTACGTACTATACCAGCCTTTCGGCAAGCTTCTCAGAGCCTTGGCTCTTCGGCAAGAAGCCTACTTCGCTGAACCTGTCGCTGTACTATACCCGCCAGACCAACTCATACATATATTATAACATACTCAACAATGACGAGTATATGGAGGTGTATGGATTTGCAGCCGGTCTCGGAAAGCGTCTCAAGTGGCCTGACAGATATTTCGTCCTCTACAACCAGCTGAGCTGGCAGACATACAAGCTCCAGAACTGGGCATATCAGTTCCTGTTCAATACAGGTATTTCCCATAACCTGAGCTATACATTGAGTCTGTCGCGAAATTCTACTGACCAGCAGATATATCCTCGTGTGGGATCTGACTTCAGCTTCTCGCTTCAGCTGACTCCTCCTTACTCTCTTATGAGGAAGAAGGACCACGGTATCCTCGATGCCTCAGGAAATCCTACAAAGGTCTCAAGCTGGAAGGATATCGACTATAACCTGCAGACTTCCCAGGACAGGTACAAGTGGATCGAGTATCACAAGTGGACGTTCAAGGGTGCTGTCTACACCAAGCTTGTCGGAGACCTCGTGCTGATGGCCCGTGCTCAGTTCGGATACCTCGGATATTATAACAGAAACTGGGGATATTCTCCGTTTGAAGGATTCCGCGTCGGTGGTGACGGTATGTCCGGATATGACACTTACGGTTCGGAGATTATCTCTCTCCGCGGTTACGAGAACTATTCGCTGACTCCTACAAACATGTCGTCATATAATTCTACCGGACAGTATTATGCTGGTAACGTATATGACAAGTTCACTGTTGAGCTCCGTTATCCTGTGATCCTCCAGCCGCAGTCTACGATTTTTGCATTGCTCTTCCTTGAAGGTGGTAACTGCTGGTCAGACATCAGGGATTTCAATCCGTTCCAGATCAGAAGATCGGCCGGTGTGGGTGTGAGAGTGTTCCTGCCGATGATCGGACTTCTCGGTGTTGACTGGGGATACGGATTCGACAATCATGACGGATATGGCGGAAGCCAGTTCCACTTCGTGATAGGACAGCAGTTCTGATGATATTAATAATTATATGTATAGATAACAGATTATGAAAAGAATTCTTTTGATCGCAGCTGTGACACTGATGTCAGTGGCTGCAAGCGCACAGGACTTCAAGTGGGCTTATGTTGATTTCAACGAAATCGTGATGCTCATGCCTGAGATGGACGAGGCAAGAGCAACAATGGAAGAGAATCAGAAGACCAATGAGGAGATTCTCGTAGCCATGTATGAGGAATACCAGACCAAGATGCAGCAGTATCAGCAGAAGGCAGAGTCTTGGACTCCGGCTATCCGCGAGAGCAAGGAGAAGGAGATAATGGAGATCCAGGCTCGTTTCGA
>JAFTYS010000033.1 GCA_017461285.1 Bacteroidales bacterium
ATCTGGGACAAGGGAGACCTTGTAGGTATTAACATCGCCGCTAAGGACATCAAGATCATAGAAAATGAGTAGAAGAAGCACCTGGGCTCTGCCTTACACGATATTCCTCGTGCTGTTCGTGGCCCTGCCTCTGATCCTGATCATGGTCTATGCATTCCAGGACGAGGCCGGAGGATTCACATTCGGCAACTTCACAAGATTCTTCAAGGACGCCGATGCTATCGGGACATTTGCCCTGTCGCTTGAAGTGGCTATAGAAAACACCGCTCTGTGCATCCTGCTCGGCTACCCTGCCGCATGGATCCTTGCCAACAAGAAGCTCAACCGCAGCGCCGTGACCATCGTGCTCTTCATCATGCCGATGTGGATCAATGCTCTGATGAGGACTCTTGCGACAGCCGAACTCTTCCACATGCTCGGCATACAGCTCGGCAAGGGAACACTTCTGGTCGGTATGGTCTATGACTACCTTCCGTTCATGATCTATCCTATCTACAACATTCTCAACAAGATGGACCAGTCCTACGCCGAAGCCGCATCAGACCTCGGTGCGACTCCTTGGCAGGTGTTCTGGAAGGTACAGGTGCCGCTCTCGATGCCGGGAGTTATCAGCGGAATCATGATGGTGTTCATGCCTACGGTCAGCACTTTCGCGATCTCGGAATTCCTGACCAACAACAAGATAAAGCTGTTCGGAACCATCATCCAGGAGAACATCAATTCCTCGATGTGGAATTATGGCGCAGCCCTCTCGCTCGTCATGCTCGTGATCATAGGTATAACAAGCTTATTGCAGGACAATAAGAAAGAAGTCAACGGAATCGTATAGCCATGAAGAGATTTTTCGCACAATGTTATATCTGGCTGCTGCTGATAGTTCTTTATGCGCCGATAGTTTTCATAGCCGTGTTCTCGTTTACAGAGAGCAAGGTGCTCGGTAACTGGACGGGATTCTCGACCAGGCTGTACTCCAACCTGTTCACCGGAAGCATGCAGGGCACAGGCTCTCTCATGCATGCCATCGAGAACACCCTTCTGATCGCCCTCATAGCTGCGACGGTATCCACTTTGCTGGGAACAGTGGCTGCAATCGGAATCCACAACATGAGAGGACGCAGCAAGCAGGCCATCACCTTCCTCAACAACATCCCGATGCTCAATCCGGACATCATCACCGGTGTCTCGCTCTTCCTGCTCTTCGTGTTTCTGCACATCAGCCAGGGCTACACGACCGTAATCCTCGCACACATCACATTCTGCACCCCATACGTGGTGCTGAGCGTTCTGCCGAAGCTGACACAGATGAATCCGAACATATATGAAGCGGCACTCGACCTCGGTGCGACGCCGTTCTATGCTCTGCGCAAAGTGCTCCTGCCGCTTCTCAAGCCTGGCATGATCTCAGGATTCATCCTTGCGTTCACAATGTCCCTGGATGATTTTGCCGTGACATTCTTCACGAGAGGAACCATCGGACTGGACACCCTCTCGACCTACATCTACACCGACGCACGCAAAGGCGGTCTCACTCCTGAGCTGCGTCCGATGATAACCCTGATGTTCTTCGGCATCCTCATCCTTCTGATAATCATCAACCTGCGTAAGATCCGCACATCCAACAAAGCCGCCTGATGAAAAAGATACTGTTTGCCCTTGCGCTTGTGATGGCGCTGGCCGGCTGCTCCGAAGACCGCAGCCATATCCTAAAGGTCTATAACTGGGCCGACTATATCGACGAAGACCTCATCGATGAATTTGAAGTGTGGTATGAAGAACAGACCGGCGAGCCTGTGGAGATCATATATCAGACATTCGACATCAACGAGACCATGCTCTCCAAGATCGAGCTCGGACACGAGGACTATGACGTCGTATGTCCGTCGGACTACATCATTGAGCGTATGCTCAAGAACGACCTCCTGCTGCCTTTGGAGAGGGATTTCGGTGAAACTCCGGACTACATAGGCAATGTGGCTCCCTATATTTCGGAAACTCTCGGACAGATCGAAGAGAACGGCCGTAACGCACGCGACTATTCCGTAGGCTACATGTGGGGAACAGTGGGCCTGATCTATAATCCCAAATATATTCCTGATGAAGAGGTCATTTCATGGGATGTGCTCCGCAATCCCGACTACAAGGGCAAGGTGCTGATGAAGGATGCTTTCAGAGACGTTTACACAGCATTCCTCGTGGCTCTTAACAAGGAAGCACTCGAATCAGGAGAGAAGAGTCTTGAAGCCATCACATACGACACTTCTGACGAATCCATCGCCCTGGTGGAGGATTATCTCCACTCCTTCCGCGAATCCGTATGCGGATGGGAAGCCGACTTCGGAAAGGAGCAGATGACCAAGGAGCTCGCATGGATCAACCTTTCGTGGAGCGGCGACGCGCAGTGGGCCATAGACGAGGCCGCAGAGATCGGAATGGATCTCCGTTATGCCATCCCTGAGACCGGTAGCGCCATCTGGTTCGACGGATGGGTGATTCCGAAATATGCAAAGAACACCAAGGCCGCAAACTACTTCATCAACTTCATGTGCATGCCTGAAAATGCGGTCAGGAACATGGATATGACGGGATATGTAAGTGCCGTAGGAGGTGACGTGGTGCTTGAATCCATGGAGGATCCGGAAGAGTTCGGCCCTATTGATGTGAGTTATTTCTTCGGCCCGCAGGCAGACAGCGTGTGCATCAATCCTGTCCTCTACCCCGAAAAATCCATAGTAGAACGCTGCGGCATCATGCACGACACCGACACCGAAGCCCTTCTGAAGATGTGGTCCCGCATCAAGGGCGACAACGCATCTGCATGGACCTACATCCTGATCTGCATAGTCTTTGCCGGCCTGATCACCCTCGTGATCCTCAAATACACCCGCAAGGCCTACCGCCGACGCTCCCGCCGCAAGAAATACTCCAAGAAGAAGAGGTAATCTCTTTGGCTTTTTGATGACTTTATCCATGAAAAGGCACCATTCGATGGAGAAACGGTAGTTTTTGTCGCGTTTGTCCATCAAAACCGGCCATTTCGTGGATAAACTGTGTTTAAAGGAGCATGAGACAGAGAAATAATCGCGTTATTCAGAATGACTGCCAGACAAAGGAAAGCCGTCTCTAAACCTTTTATGGTCTCACGACCAATGAACAAATATTATGATGAAAAATTGACGGCTTTCCTCGATTACCTACCGCACATAAAAAGTGGCACGGAACAACCCACGCCAACTTCGGCCTACGACAGCCTACTGAATGATAGGTCATCCCGCACCCAAAGGTACAGAACCACCTACCGCCCTATCAGTCAGTATTGAAGTCGTAGTTTAGTTGGCGACGATAGGGTTTTTGTATG
>JAFTYS010000150.1 GCA_017461285.1 Bacteroidales bacterium
CTCCGAAATATATCATGAAAGGGGCTGTGTTCAGGAGAAGTGATACATATAGAGGGGCAAATGTGTTTGCTGCGCTCTTTCCGAAGAAATCCGATGCGAAACGCTGTTCGTCGTGGTTTTCAAGGAAATTGAGCATGTACGGCTGAAGGCTTCCGAGGAACTGCCAGCATCTGGTGATGCCGGTAGCGGACTGCCATAGCTCGACCGGCATTCCGTTGTCGTTCACGTTCTTCTCAACAACTGTACGCAGAGTATCGTATAAGCCCGACTTGTCGTACAGGTAGTCGAATCCTATGTTGCGGATGTACTCCTCATAAAGGTCCTTCTTATATACTTCCGCGATGAAGATGACGTCTGGATAACTCTTCTTTACCTTGTCGATCAGCCACTTGAAGAACTGAGGCGGCACGAGCTCTACCATGTCGCACCTGAATCCGTCCACCCCTTTTGATGCCCAGAACTCTATGATGTCATACATCTTGTCCCATGTGGAGGTGTGTGAATCTCCGTAGTTGATCTTTACCGTCTCGTACCAGTCGTTTATGCCGGGACTTGGGTTGTAGCAGTTGTTTCCTGTAGCCATTGCAGGATCTTCTTCATACGGAGCCATGCCTTCAGGTACGGGAGTAGGAAGTGTCAGTTTCTCTCCTACATAATAGAAGAAGTCGTTTTCAGCCCTCCAGTGTACCGACTTGTCGTCGTCGGCACCGAGCACAGGATGTCCTTCGGTACGCGTCGTCTTTCCGTAATCTCTGGCCACATGGTTGGGCACAAAATCGATTATGAGTTTGAGTCCGGCATCATGAGTGCGCTTGATCAACTGCTCGAATTCGGCCATTCTATCTTCCGGATTGTCAGCAAGATATGGATTTACATCATAATAGTCGCAGATCGCATATGGAGAGCCGGCTTTGCCCTTTACGAACTGCGGATGGGACGGAATGCATCCGTCTTCGGAAGACTGTGTCGAGTGTCTGAGAATTCCTGTATACCATACATGGCTGCATCCGAGCCATGACAGGTATTCCAGCGTCCTGGAATCAATGTCTGAGAATTTTCCTGTTCCGTTCTGACCTGATGTTCCGTTCTTTACCGGATTCTCATTGTCATTTCCCCATAGTCTGGGGAGCATCTGATAAATTATTGGCTTGTGCATTAAGATTATCGGTTAAATCTGATTGGTGTCATTGAACCATCTTCCCCTATCCTGTACAATACCTGGTTAGTGGAAGGTGACTTCAGACCTCCCAATGCTTCAATAAACGGACCAAGCTTGACATAGTCCATGGATGTCATGTCAAAACTGTCAGGCAGCTGAGCCTTGCCCGAGTACCATGCGGTCTTGATGCCTGGCCATGTCTGGCGTATCCATTTCGCCAGCCTCATGACCTCCATCGGCTCTGCGTCCCCTCCCATGAAGCAGAAGCATGTGATTGCGGCAGAATATGTTCCGATCAGTCTGGACAACATTTCTTCAGTCATATCCTCCCCCTCGTCACTCCAGAGCCAGGGGCTATGACAGCCGGGACATCTGTTGGGACAGCATGAAATATTGACTGCCAGGCTGATTTCGTCGGGAATCTCCTGGCAGACAATATCGTAACTATAGCACTTCAGCATGCTTATTTCGCTTCGTTACGGTGGTAGTAACGTCTTGCGGCTTCTTCCTGACGGGCCATAGAGAAGTTGCTGATACGCTTCATGTAACCGATGATACGGGTCAGATAATCAATGTCTTCGCTATGACACTCAGGGCACTCTTTCAGATAGTGCTTGCTGATGTGGCCGCACTTGTTGCAGATGGTGTTAGGGATGTTGAATGTGAAGTAGTTGCATCCTTCCTGTGCTGCAACCTTGAGAAGCTGCGCATACTGTGCCTTTGAAAGGTGTTCTTCAAGGTTAAGGTGAAGAGCGGAACCTCCTGTGAGGTGCTCGATATATTTGCGTCCGTGGAGTCGCATCTTGTCGATGATGTTCAGGGACTTGTCTTCAACGATGTAGAAGTAGCTGTTGTAGCAGTCGCGTGGCACTGCATAGCCGTCTTCCCTATCCCACTTCGCATGCTTCACGCCTACATTCTCTGCAGGAATCATCTCGCAGTTGAAAAGGGTTGTCTTCGTGCGGTACTTCTTGTTGTACTCTTCGATAAGTCCGAGGGTATCCTGAACGAACTTCACGTATTCAGGGTTGTCATTGATCTCGATGCCGAGGAATTCAGCTGCCTCCACGAGACCGTTGATGCCGACCGTGAGGTACTGGCGGCCGATGTTGATGAATCCTGCGTCGAAGAGAGGAAGCATTCCCTGCTCCTTGAGCGACTTGAGGTTCTCGTCGTATGCGAGCTGTACCTTATGCACGAGGTCTACCACCTCTGCGAGGTATGTGATGTAGTCGCGTCCGTTCTTTACGGCATACTGCACGCATCTGTTAAGGTTGATGGTAAGCACGCTCTTCGAACCGGTAGACACGCCGCCGGCTCCGAGGGTGTAGCTGAAGCCGTTGTCCTGGATCTCGTTGCGCAGACGGCAGCATGATGCGAGAGAATCGGCATTGTCGCTCATGTATGTGAAGAACGAGTGTCCTTCAGAGTACATTTCAGCTGTAAAGTCGCCCCATTCCTTGTCCTTCACCTCGTTGTTCTCTGTAAGGAGAGCCATTGTCTCAACAGGGAATGTGAGAGGAGTCTTGAGTCTTTCAGCATTGAACCACTTCATGAAACGCTTCTGGAGCCATGAAAGGCCGTCCCAGTCCGGCTTCTCGCCGTCAGGGAATCTGAACTCTCCGAAGATGCTTTCAAAGTAGTTCTTGTCATAGTATGAGATGTTCCAGAACACTGCCTGGAAGTTTCTTGCTCCTGTCGGCTGGTTGATCGAGTATACGATCTGCTCGAAGCAGTCTGTGATCACCTTGTCGATGGTGCGCTTCTTTGTCGAGTTATCCGCCTGCTTGTCCGGATTCTGCCAGTAGTCCTTGCCGTATTCCTTTCCGATGAAATAGTTCATGTACATGAGGAATTCAGGCGTTGCACATGCTCCGGAAAGCATGCTGGATACCATGAACACGAGGTTGATGAATCCGCCGCAGAATGACTTCAGGTTAGTCGGGCCGATCGAGTTGCCGCCGATAGGCTTCGTACCCTCGAGAAGCCAAGGGTACATGGTGATGCTGGCGCAGTAGTTGGCGAGAGAGGTCTCGTCGTTCTTGTAGATATGGTGGTTCTTGAGCAGTCTGATATATTTGTCCGACATTTCCTTTCCATACATCTTCTTCATCCTGTCGGTAAGGATACGGCGGTTCAGTCGGATGAAGTTCTTCTTTGGAAGCTCTCCGATGAGGGTCGCCAGGTTCTTCTTGTCGATGTTGGCGTTTGCATCGTACTTGCTGCCGGTAGCTGCGTTCTCGGCCTGGCAGTACTGGATGAGGAAGTCGAGGTGGTCGCGGACCTCACGGTCTTCCATGTGCCTCTGTCTGTAAAGCATATAAGCCTTTGCTACTGCAAAGTACTGTTCTGCCATGAGGCCTATTTCGACCTGGTTCTGGATTTCCTCCACGTGCATGCCCTCGGTGATGCGTACATGGGAAAGGATGTTTACGAGGTCTTCCTCTGTAGCGAAGCATCCTACTGAAAGGAAGGCTTTACGGATTGCGTTCTTGATTTTCTCGACGGAAAAGGTCTTACGCTTACCGTCTCTTTTGATGATGGTAATTTCTGCGCTGCTCATATAGTGTTATTTTTGATTACTGGTATTGAATTGCGAAGGTATCCAATAAATAAATGCGATAGGAATACTACCGCATTTATTTATCAACATACTTGTTAACAATATGTATAAGTATCTGTCTATTCGCCTCTTACGAGATTTTTGAACGCAGATCCGAAGATGAGGTAGCTTGTATTGCCTCCGATGGTTCCTTCGTTCTGTCCCCAGAGGAACGGCCAGTCGTCATAGTTCTCGAAATGGTCAGGATGTCTGAAGAGGATTCCAGGGGCTACATTGCCTGGTATGAACGAGAAATCCGCCCTGTTGTTGCCGTAGAAAACCTCCTTCGGACGGGCTGCACCGACTGTAGCGACCAGTGAGTAGTTGTGGTAAGGATGGCGTCCGAAGAACCACTCGGCAGTCTTGTAAGCATGCGCTTTGTCGATTATGTCAGGATAGTACTTGCTTGCATAGCATACTGTAGTACCGTGGTTAAGCACCTGTCCGCCGCCGGCCCAGTTGCCGAGGCCGATAGGAACGCCGTACGGATTCTCTTCTTCCAGACCTTCAATGAACTCACGGAACTTCTCGACGTACGGACGAAGCTTCTCCTTGTAGGCTTCATCCATATATGGGATGGCGTCAAGAGCGGTCATGAGTGCTGAGTTCACATTGCGGTCCAGAGACTTCCAGAGCATGGAGTCGAATCTTTCAAGATACTGCTTTTCGCCGGTAGCCACATAAAGCTGCAGGTTTGCGGAAACGCTTCCTCCCGCATTGCGGGCCCTGCGTCCGTCCTGCGGAGCCTTTGCCATCAGTTCGGTCGCTTCCTTGAGAAGCCTCTTCGACTGCTTCAGCGCCCTGTCAGCCAGTTCGTCGTTGTATCCTCTGAGGGCGCGGCTGGCAGCGGCAAACATCGTTGCCGCGCTGAAGTCCAAGCCCGGATTGCGGCTTGTGAATGCCCACATGTCGTCAGGAGTTCCGCTTGACTTTCCGTCCTTCGCCACTTCATATGGCTTCAGGGCAGGATTGTAAGGGAGTCCGTCCGTAAGCGAGCCGGCATCTCCGAGATGGTGGTAATTGTCCAGTACGGAATTGGAAAGAGTCTGGGCCATATGGCCGAGAATCTCAGCCTGAGCGACAAGGTTAAGGGTTCCGTGCTCGATGTACTGGAGGATGTCAGGAGTTCCGTCAGGACGGTGAAGGTCAACATAGCGCTGCTCCTGGCTTACAAAGGTCTGGTCTCTTTCCGATCTGAAAAGCTCCCATGCTCGTACCAGGTTCTGTACGACGCTGATGTTCGAACCGGTCTCTATGTCGAAGTCGCCGGCATCGAAATAACCTCCCACGTTAAGGCCTGGGATGAGTTCAAGCGCCTTGAACCTGGTGTCGGTGCGCGGGCCCTGAGAATGGAGGTCGAAATGGTCGGTGTCAGGCGGTGCCTGGCGGTAGCCTTCCTTGAACGGTTCTCCATGCCATACGCGGTAACCCTCGTTGACGAACATATGGTTCATGTGGATCGGGATCCATATGTCGCTTGTAGCGTCGGTTATCTTGTCGTAGACATTGTCGTTTATGATGAAGTTGTTGGTCCTGGTGTCGCCATACTTGATATAGTATACTCCCGGCTGAGTCAGCTCCGAAAAATCGAACCTGTCGTAATTGTACTTGTAGTAGTGGCCCCAGTTCCCGACCTTGCCCGAATACGCAAGCGATTCGGTTCCGTCGGTCTCGACTCTGAAGACTTTGGCTGTCTTTTCTGACTTATAGTTCTTGTCGAGTTCGATTACCGCAATCTTCGGCTGGTCAGGCATATACCCTACCTGTGAAAAGCCGATATTAGGCTCCCTGACCCATCCTTTGACAGAGTTCGGCTCTACGGTCCAGCTGACTACCTTTCCGGTCTTTCCTGCTGGCAGAAGGCTTCTGAACACATACCATCCGTTCTGGGCCAGGATGCGGCCGTCGTAAAGCATGATGTCCGAGTCTTCGGAACTGATAGTCATCATTCTTTCAGGAGCGTCAGGAGCGATTATGAACTCCCTTCCCTGCTCCAGCGGCAGAGGGTCGATGTAGCGGCCGGTGCCTCTGTCGTCATATGTCTTGTAGCCCTTGTACTGCCTTGGCTTCTCGCTGTTCGGCTTCGTGACTGTCTCGCTTGCGGCGTAGCGCGGGAATCTGTCCGGCCTTCCGTCCACGACATATGTCTTCGCCCAATACTGCGAAGGCAGGAACTCCAGATTGAATCCGGCATGGCCGACAAGCCTTTCCGGCAGGGGCTCGTCAAGATATACGGCAATCTCGAAAGCCTTCCCCTTTGCAGTGACTACTACCCTCGAATCGAAGTCGTAGTCTTCATAGCGCATGGCCACTTCGATAGAGCCGTCTTCCTTGTTCACGGTTCTTGATGGTGTGTCCGGCACGAGATCCCATTGTTCAGGGGTGCTGGAAAGCCTTACAGCACCTCCCTGAACGGTTCTTACGCCGTGGTGGATGATCTCTATTCCGGAGTTCTTCTCGTCGTTGAAACCGCCGTTGAAAAGGTTGCTGTACACAAGGACGTTGACGCCCTGGCGCTCGAAATATTCAGAATCGTTCAGAACCAGATCTGATTCCGGTGGGTTGCAGCAGGATACGGCTGCAAGCGCTGACAGAGATGCCAGCAGAAGTGACAGGTGATTTTTCATATAGTTCAGTTCAGTGTTATTAATAAAGGAAGCCGGGTAAAACCGGCTTCCCATATATGGATGAATTATTTCGCGTCCATGGCCTGGCATGCAGTGATTGCGACCATCTTGTAGATGTCGTCAACAGAGCAGCCGCGGCTGAGGTCGTTCACCGGACGGGCGATACCCTGGAGGATAGGTCCGATGGCGTCAGCGTTGCCGAGTCTCTGTACGAGCTTGTAGGCGATGTTTCCGACCTCGAGGCATGGGAACACGAGTACATTCGCATGTCCTGCTATTTCCGAGCCCGGAGCCTTCTTCTGGCCTACAGACGGAACGAGAGCTGCGTCTGCCTGAAGCTCGCCTTCGATCTTGATCGACGGATCGAGCTCCTTTGCAAGGGCTGTTGCCTCCACTACCTTGTCGACAACCTCATGCTTTGCAGAGCCCTTTGTAGAGAACGAAAGCATAGCGACCTTAGGGTCTGCGAATCCAGCAACGCTTTTTGCAGTCTGTGCTGTACATACTGCGATCTGTGCGAGCTGTGATGCGTCAGGCATAGGGGTAACGGCAACGTCTCCGACAACGAGAACGCCGTTTTCGCCGTATTCAGGAGTCTGGGTGATCATGAGCATCGCTCCGCTGACGCATGTGATGCCTGGAGAGCATTTGATGATCTGGAGCGCAGGACGGAGGGTCTCTCCTGTCGTTGAAAGGGCGCCGCTGATCTGTCCGTCTGCATCTCCGCTCTTGATGATGAGGCATCCGAAATAAAGCGGATCGAGAACGAGCTGTGCAGCCTTTTCCGGAGTCATGCCCTTGTTCTTGCGGAGCTCATAGAGGAGGTTTGCATATTCTGCAGTCTTCTCGCTGGTAGCAGGGTCGATGATTGTTGCCTTTCCGATGTTCTTGAGGCCGAGCTTTTCTGCGAGGGCGAAGATCTCGTCAGGATTTCCGATGAGGATGATTTCTGCGATCTCGTCCGCAAGAGCCATGTCTGCCGCTGTAAGGGTGCGCTCTTCCAAAGATTCCGGGAGCACGATGCGCTGTTTGTTCGATTTTGCGCGTGCAATGATGCTTTCGATAAGTGACATATTAAGATATAATTAATGTTTGAATTCGATTCTGCCCTCAAAATTAATGAAATTATCTTACAACTTTACAAAAGTGTAAAATTTCTTTACACTTGCCCCAAAGATGAATAATTGATAAAATATTGATAGTTAATGTTTTATGTAGTTTGGCACGGCAAATGTATACTTTGGGGCAAAACCGACCCAACCATGACAAAGAAACTGAACCTGACACTACTTCTTATATTCGCAGCTGCCGCCATTTCGCGCGGCCAGGTGGAATACACGCTGTCGGAAGCGATCCGCACGGCGCGTACCCAGTCGGTCGAGGCTCTTGAGGCCCGACAGGCCTTCATCTCGACCTACTGGGCATACCGTTCATATCAGGCAAGCAAGCTGCCTTCGGTATACCTCTATGGAGACCTCATGAATTTCGACCGCTCGCTCACTCTGCTTCAGAACCCTGACGACGGATCCCTGAAATACGTAAGTTCCAACAATCTCCAGAACGGAGTGGGACTGCAGATCAATCAGAACATCACCTTTACAGGCGGTACTCTTTCAGTGTTCTCCGACCTTTCGCGCATCGACCAGTTCGGCGGAAACAAGAGTCTGACCTGGTACTCGAGGCCGGTCACCGTTTCATATTATCAGCCTCTCTTTACCTACAACCAGTTCAAATGGGACAGGAAGATCGAGCCGAAGGCATATGAAAAGGGAAAGCGTGATTATCTTGAGGCGATGGAATCGATTACCATCAACGTGGTATATGCATATCACAACCTCCTGCTTGCGAAAATGAACAACGACATAAGCAAGAGCAATTTCGAGAATTCCGGAAACATGCTCCGTATCGCGAAGGAAAGGCTCCAGCTTGGCAATGTGACCAAGGCAGAATACCTCCAGCTCGAACTCCGTATGCTCAATGACAGCATCTCGATAAACGAAACTGCGGTACAGGTGCGTGAGGCGCAGATGGTGCTGAACTCCCTGCTGGGATATGACGAATCATTCGAAATTATTCCCGGAATCAGTTCGGAACTTCCTGATATCCAGATGGATTATGACCTTGTGATGCAGAAGTCGCTTGACAACTCGAGCTTCAGTCTTGACAACCAGCTCAACCTTCTCTACGCCGAATCCAATGTGGAAAAGGCAAAGGCTTCAAGAGGATTCTCATTTGCGCTCAACGCACGCTTCGGTCTCTCACAGACCGGTCCGGAATTCCCGCAGGCATACAAGAACCTTCTTGACCAGGAGACTGTAGGCGTGACCTTCAGCATCCCTATCTTCGACTGGGGACTCGGCAAGGGAAAGGTACAGAAGGCGAAGGCGGCTCAGGAAGTTGTCAAGGCCCAGGTGCAGCAGTATGAGAACGACTACAGAAGGCAGATGTACACGGCTGTAAGCCAGTTCAACAACCAGAGGCAGCAGTGCCTCGTGTCTGAAAAGGCCATGCGCATCGCATCTGAAAGATATGAACTTACCATGCACCGCTTCCGTGAAGGTAATGCGTCGGTGACCGACCTTAACATGGCCCAGACCGAAAACGACAGCGCGCTGCGCCAGTACATAAGTGATGTGAGCAACTTCTGGACATTCTACTACAGGCTCCGCCAGTACACGCTGTACGACTTCATAAAAGGAGAAGATATTGAAATTGACGTTAAAGAAATGATATTGTAACTATGGATAGACCTATTGAAAAAAAGAAAGGCATTGCCCTGGCATTTACAAGCAAGGCTCTCCCCTATTGGTTCGGCGGATTCATGGCCGTATTCATCATGTGGCTCATTTTCCGTGACGACGCAAGCACCCTCCGCATCAATGGAGACACGCTTTCGATCAGCGAAGTGACCTCCGGCGAGTTCAACGACTACATCCGCATCAGCGGACAGGTGCACCCTATGACCACGATCCAGGTCAGCCCGCGTGAGGCAGGAATCGTCGAGGAAATCGTGATCGAAGAAGGAACACAGGTGAAGGCAGGTGATGTCATCATTCGTCTGAGCAACGACGACCTCGATCTGGAGATCCTCAATTCGGAGGCGAACCTGGCCGAAAAGGAGAATGCGCTCCGCAATACCATGATCCAGATGGAGCAGGAGAAGATGCAGCTCAGCCTGAATATCCTCGAGCTTGAGACGGAAGTGAAGCGCAAGGGACGCGCCCTGGAGTCGCAGAAGCGTCTTTTCGACGACGGACTGATCGGAAAGGAGGAATACCTGCGCAGTGAAGAGGACTATACCCTCTTCTGCAAGAAGCTGGAAGTCACCATCGCCCGTGCCGAGCAGGACAGCATGTACAGGAACGTGCAGATCAGACAGATGGAGGAAAGCCTCAAGAACATGAAGCTGAACATGGAGAGGATCCGTCGCCGCAAGGACAATCTGTCTGTAAAGGCTCCGATAGACGGTGTTCTCGGCCTTATTGAGGTGGGACTTGGTGAGTCCGTGGGAAGCGGACGCAAGGTCGGCCAGATCAATGCAATCGGAAGTTACAAGATCGAAGCACAGATCGACGAGCATTACATCGACAGGGTTTCCGCAGGACTTTCAGCCACTTTCGAGAGGCAGAACGAGACATATGACGCAGTGATCCGTAAGGTATATCCGGAAGTGCGCAACGGCAAGTTCCAGGCGGACTTCAAGTTCAGCGGCGAGCAGCCTTCGAACATCAGGACAGGACAGACCTACTATCTCAACCTCCAGCTCGGCCAGCCTGAAAGCGCGGTGCTTGTCCCTCGCGGTACATTCTACCAGAAGACCGGCGGAAAATGGATATATGTAGTGGCTCCGGATGGCGGCAAGGCTGTAAGGCGCGAGATCCGCATCGGCCGCCAGAACCCGCAGTTCTACGAAGTCCTCGAAGGCCTCGAGCCAGGCGAAAAGGTAATAACCTCCGGCTACGACAACTTCGGCGACAATGAAGTGCTGGTGTTCTAACTAAATGCATAACCACCTACAAACCAAAAGCTTACGCTAAATCGCCTGCGGCTAATGGAGCAGGCGATTTAACAGAAATTGATGATTATCAAGTATATACAATATTTACAAATCCTTACTAATGAAATTAAAGGAAACAATAATAAAGTCGCTGTCTCTCGGAACGGGGCTGGCAATAGGACTGATCCTTATTGCCAAGGTATGCTTCGAGATGAGCTATGACGGATTTTATAAAGACGTTGACAGAGTATACTGGATATACAGCAACATAGTTCAGCCAGGACAGAATGAATTTGATTACAACCAGTGCAGCGGTGCCATCGCACCAGGCATAAGAAAGTACGTGCCAGGAGTAGAATCTGCCACAAGAATGACAGGATTCTTCGACCAGCACATATGGAGAGATCAGGAAGGACATGAAGTAGAAGGATTTTCGAATTTCACCGACACATGCTTCTTTGATGTATTTGACAGGGAAATTCTGGCAGGTGATCCGAAAAAGGCACTCGGAGAATGGGGATCCCTGATGGTAAGCCGCTCATTTGCAGAGAAGATGGGAGGAATAGAGAACATCATCGGAAAGCAGATCTGCAACATCCAGATGCCAGAGCTGCTGCTGACCGTCAACGGTGTCTATGAAGATTTCCCGGAAAACGGAACCATACCATACGACGTTCTGATGTCATTGGAGACATATTCAAAGCAGAGCGCAGAAAACTGGCTTGGAAACGACAGATACAGAGGATTCGTGAAGCTTCAGGAAGGAGTTGATCCTGCAGAACTGAAGGACGCCATGAGACTTATGCAGGAAAACCATCAGGACATCGAGGAGGTAGAAGCCGCCGGAACGAAACTATGGTACACACTCAGGCCATTCAGCACCATACACACATCAGACCCGCATACAAGGTACATGATGTTCATCCTTTCGCTTGTCTCATTCCTGCTCCTTTCTATTTCGGTGATGAATTATGTGCTTATCGCCATCTCCGCCATAGTCAAGCGGTCGAAGGAAGTCGGAGTCAGAAAGGCATATGGAGCCGAAGGCATCAACATCTACGGCGTGCTTTTCAAGGAGACTGCCGTCAACATGGGACTATCGCTTATCGTGGCAGCGGCAATCATATACGCGGCAAAACCGGTGATCGAGAATCTTCTCGGTGTTACGCTGACCGGTCTTTTGATTCCACAGACTGTCATCACGCTTACCGTTGTATGTCTCCTGATATTCATCATATCGGCCATGGTTCCAGGCTATCTGTATGCAAAGATTCCCGTATCGGCGGCGCTGAAGAACTATAAGGAGAACCGCAGGAACTGGAAGAAGGCTCTTCTGCTCGTCCAGTTTGTGATTAACGTATTCCTTGTCGCTATGATGCTTGTGATTGCAAAGCAGTATCAGAAGGCGATGAACGATGACCCGGGATATGAATTCGAGAATCTGGTAGGATGCAGTTTTGACAGCATGGCAAGCAGCGACATAAACAGGTTCATTGACAAGATCAAAGGAATGCCTGAAGTCATCGACATTGAAAGAAGCTATGGTTTCCCTGCAGGATCTGCCAGCGGAAACAACGTATACAGTATGTCCGGAGGACAATATACAGAACTTTTCAATGTCGCAGATCAGTATGAAGGAACCGACGGATTCTTTGAAATCCTCGAGATACCGTTCATAGACGGAAGAGCCCCTCGGGCAGCAAATGAAGTTGCCGTAAGCCGGAGTTTCGTGGAGAAGATGATGGACTTCCAGGACTGGAGCGACGGTGCTGTCGGCAAGCAGATTCTCATCACGGAGCACAGCCAGACTGCTGAACAGGCATTCACCATCAGCGGTGTATATGAGAACTACAGGATCGGTACCATGAATGCCTCAGACCCGCGTCCGAGTGTCAAGTTCTGGATGGATGGA